>JAKITI010000007.1 GCA_021648145.1 Gammaproteobacteria bacterium | reverse complement strand
ATTGACACGAAGAACCATTTGTTTTTCAAAGCTGGAAAAAATGCATGATACTGTTATTGGATTATTTATCAATCACGTTGAATTCGGGTTAGACATTTATGACGATTAACAACTTTGAGCCACTACCAACCAACAACCATAGAAGCTGACTCTTGTTTGAATTCCGGTGTAAAGATTTTTTTACTTCCCATTTTCCATACCTCATTTTACCGGTGGCTTATTTTACATATTTCCACCTATTAGTTAGTTGGTACAGCTTAAACTACTGTCCGGAATCTGGGGTCCACTTTAATATTGTGCTTGGTTTGGCGCTTACGTTTGACCTCTAGACATAACATAAAAGGTAATCATCAAAATATAAAAGACTTCGTGCTGTCTAAATAGTATGACATCAAACGTAGCCGCGACAATAGAAGATAACACAAAAAAAACCACGCCAAAACTCCCTGCGGTTACTCGATTTTTATACCAGATAACAGTGCGAAATACTGTAGCCAACAGTAGATAAATAAAAATTGCCAGCCCAAAAACCCCTAGTGCCACCATAACCTCAATAAATGCACTATGAAAACCATTGAGTGCCTGACCACCAAACATCGCATGTATGACTGGCACTTGATCAAATGTACCCGGCTGCCAAAATGCCTGATAACCAACACCTGTTAAAGGGTATTTTTCAAAGACATCAATTCCTATCGACCATAACAAAGTTCGGCCTGTTAGTGTCGAGTCTTTACCCATACCTTGAAGTACATTATCAACCAACCCTAGATCAAAAAGCACTACGAAAAATACGCTCATTAAAAGAAAAGACAACAGAGACATAAAGAGAATAAATTGTTTTTTTGTACGACTACTCAGCCACCATAATATGGGTAATAACATTGTTATCAGGTAGATAAAAATGGAGCCAACAGATTGTGTGCTTACCAGAGGGATCCATAGCAGTACGCTGAAGAAAATTGCAATGGATAATTTTTGATATCTAATTCCAACGATTATCAAGCAAAGGGTCAGTAAACCAATGGCTTTTCCATAGACATTTTTTTGTCTATAAATACCTGTATTAGCTATTTCACCTCCAATATATTCAATTGGAGGTGGAATTTTTACAAAGTGCAGATAGTCATTCAGAATTGAAATTAATACTCCAAAAGCTGTTGCTAATAGTAAGCTTTTGAATATATCCATCGCAGAAAATCGGCTGCCTATCCAGATAGCGATTAACGTCGTAATAATCAGTTGAATTGAAGCCGTTAAGCTCCATGATGGGGCCGCGCTCCAAAAAACAGAGAGCAATGCATAAAATGGAAGCAAGAGCGCCGGCCAGGAATGTATGATCGCCCTTAAAAACTGTTTTTGATCCAGAAGTATATAAACTGCAGAACCCGCATAAATCATAACCCAAAGTATTGAGGCAATACCTAAACGTGAAAAAACCTCCGTCGCGGTTGTCAAGATCAATACCAGAAAACTGAATGCTATAATTTTTTTGGAAAATGGTTCATGTCCACTTTCCAGAGCTAATTGTGTGATGTGATTATTCTTGAACATTCAGTATTGTGTATTTACCCAGCCTCCTAGTAATAGTATTGATCAAAGTTTTTCTCTTTTGACTTATTCAATACATAACCGGCAAGGTAAACGTTGCCAAGTTTTTCCATTGCCATATCCAGCTCAGCATATGTTGTCTGGTTCTCTTCTACAACGACTAGGCAAGCATCTGCTATGGATGATAATACTGAGCTATCATCACAACCTAGAAGAGGAGGTGCATCAAAGATAATGATTCTCTCTTTATAGCGACTACGTATCTCATTCAATAGCGATTGCATTTCATTAGAAGCAAGAATTTCTGATGAATTTGTATATCTTTTCTTACCACATAATATAGAGAGACGATCAACTCCAGGTGTAATCAAAGCATCATCGATAGTGGTCAATCCTTTAGAAACGTCCGCAACACCATACTCTGGCGTATATCCAAGGACATGGTGGATGGATGGTTGACGCAAATCTAAATCCACAAGCAACGCAGTTCGTCGTCCCAGTTTAGCAATATTAATGGCAAGATTTAAAGAGACAGTCGTTTTACCGTTTCCTTTTGCCGGACTTGTTACCATTAATGTGCGAGCACCTAAATGATCAAGTTTTCTAATGATACTTGTTCTTAATTCCTTATATGCGGTGATGATAACATCATCATCTCTATTAACATTTTCAGAATCAATATATATATTATTTTTTTTCAACAAAGCCCTGTTGACTTGCAATTTTTTGGTGGTTACAAGTTCAATATCTTTAGTTTCATCTATTCCTTCATCTATTAACCCACCTATTAACTGATCTATGGATGTGTTGTTGCTAGATTCAATTTGCATATTATTTTCATCAGATATTTTTTTTAGGTCTGTCATGGCTGTCTTTCTAACACCTTTCGTGGCCAATTTTTTTGTTTGGTCACAGGTATCATATAAATAGATGCATCTACATATTTAGATAAATCTTTTTTACTGACTATTCTGTCGCTAAACATACCCTTTAACAAAGCAACCAGTATTCCAAGAAAAATTGAGAGCATGAGCAGAACGGCTAAAAGTATTTTTTTTCTGGGTTTGATCGGCTCCAAGGGGTACTGAGGAGATTCAAGCAGAGTAAAGTTATCCAGAAGATTTGCACGACCCATACCTTCGTGTAAGGTTGCGCTCGCCAATTTTGTCTGGATCTCTTCATACTTTTTAACCACACCCCGTTGCTTCAGCTCTAAAATCTGCAACTCTTTTTCAATTTGTGGCATTTTCTGCAATTGCCTATTAGCTGCTCTAATCTCTTCTTTAATCTTTGTGATTCTCTCTATTTTATATTTTATTTCATTATTTGTACCATCCAGCCGTGAAAGCAATAATTCTCGAACAGGATTCGCAGGCCCAAACCCTGAGTTTTGCTTTGTTTCTGAGTTCTTTATACGCTCTTTTAAAGTCTCTATATCCTCTTTCATATCAATCATAACAGGGTGATTTTGAGTATATTTGGATAATAGATCTTCGTACTCTAACTCCAGTATTATGAGCTTTTCAAATTTACCTACTATTCTTGTGCCATCTGGGGAGTAAAGCCCTTCATCAGACCGAGTTGTTACAATATTTGCCTGAAGTTCATCCGCATTACTTCTTAACAGATCTATTTTACTTTCGACTTCACCGAGCTCAGACTTAAGGTCATCCAGCCGTTTAATTGTAATACTCTGAACTACAGGAAGTAATAAGCTATTCGCTTCCTTATATTGAGATAATTCATTTTCAACCTGCACTATTTCTAATAAAGCCGTTTTCTTTGCCATATTAAGAAATTCAAGCTGCTCTACTATCTTTTTATTGACTTTGTCTCTATTTCCTGAAAACAGTAAATTTGTGAGTTCCTTGGTGATCTCGTATGTCAGTTCGGGTGAACCAGCTTCATACTGAATTGTAAAGCCAAGCGAAGCCATTCCTTCTCTGCCAGTGTAAGGATTAACGACCATCGCATTTTCAAAATTTAAACTGACTGATTCTTTGAAACCATTAAGTGCACTTTGCAAACCAGCTTTCGATACATCATCTTCAAGTATTTTGAACTTTCTTAAAATACTCTCAACACTATCATTTGTTAGAAGTGTTTTGAAAATAGCTTGTACTCGATGAGTCAAATCGAGATCATTATCACGACTCTCACTCGATATATACAGAGTTTCCTGCTCAATTAAAATGCTGGCCTGAGAAGAGTATACCTTTGGGATTAAAAATATTATAAGACTTCCTAAAAGCATGGTCAGTACCATAACTCCAAGAAACCACGCCTTTTGACGGTAGACCATACCTGCATAATATGCCAGGTCATGATTTTGTTGAGTTTGTTTATTTTTCAAAGATTAAGCACCAATATGAATACAGTCAACAATGTAGTGGTATATATCCGTTTACCGACTTTATCAATCAAAACTTAAACATTCCACTTCAGCAGCGTAATATAATACAAATCATCACTATATTCTACAGGTGAGCATGTAGGAAGAAGTGCCATCATAACTTCTCCACGTTGTGTTGCCAGAAATGCCTAAAATTTTTGTGTTTCACATGCTGCCATTGAAATTGGCGAAACGAATAATAAGCATTGCCTCATAATGAGGCAATCATTGCTATAAGATTAATATCTAGTCCTGTTGTACCCTTCGAGTGGAAACATAATTAGATTTTTTCATTGATTCACATTATTTGAGCCATTATCAAACGTGCCTGTTAAGTCCCCTAACTCATGAGCCAAAATCCGTATAATGCTGAATTTTTTTGTGTCACGAGCATCTGTTGCAGGAGTGTTTGTATTTGCTTTTGGATCTACACAGGTCGAAGGGGTTTGTTTGCGTTATTGACCGAGGCGGGCTAACGGGTGACCTGATTTTTTTGAGGAAGTGATTAACTTGTGCCTTGTCGATTTATAATGCTATCTTCAAAAACTATTTACTGTTTGGAAGGAAGAGATGAGCAATATAAATATGGTCAAAAATCGCTGGGTACAGTGGTCATTTATTCTTCTGATTATCATTGTTGGTGTGGCATTTAGTATCAAAATTCTGCCCACCGGCTATAGCGAAGATCTTTCCGTTATTGGCAGTGGAAAAAATATCGTTGTGCTGGTGCATAATAAAGAAGGCGTTCGCAGTCTTAACCTGATGAATCAGGTCGATATCATTAGAGATCTTTATAAAGATCGTATTGAGTTTCGCATTGCTGAAATTGGCACCCAAAAAGGAGCGGAGTTTTCACGCAAAAATATGGCTGGTAATGCTACATTGGTATTGTTCAATGGTGAAGGTACACGTTTAAAAACCCTAAGCAATGTGGAAGATTTAGAAAGTCTGGAAAATACTCTTGATCAAATCTTCGGGTATCAATCTGATTTGCTCTAAAGCCAAATTCAATCAACTGAAATAATTTACAGTGCCCACTTCTCAAACATACCCTTTATATTTATTGTTTATATTCGTTTTATGGTTAATCTTATTCAGCACTCAAGCCAGTGCCTTAACCATCTCTGGCACCTGTAAACAGGCGGATAAAGTGACGGATTGTGCCAGTGCAGGTACCATTCGAGTTGCAACCAATGCACCTGGGGTAGTCTTTACACCCAGCACGACTGTGACAGGAACTTGGACAGTTACTGGTCTACCTGCCCTGACTGGCATTGATATTTTTGTCTCTGTATTTATTGAAGGAGTTGCTGACAATCAAAAAGCAGTTGCCGTATTTCGCTACACTGGTACCGCAGATATTACAGGTGTAGAACTGATTGAAACCCACTTAACCCTTGGTAGTGATAATAACTCAGGCATCAGTAACTTTGATCTGCGTCTATACGACAACAGCGTGAGCGGCAATCCATATATCTTTTTTGATGTCGATGATAATAGAACCTTAACGGTTGATAGTACGGGAAGCGTTCCAACCCCCACCCTCTATATTAAAAGCAATAATAGCTATGCCCCTGGGGGAGATATTAACACTCATCATGTTGACACCAACGGCATATTTGGCATGGGGAACAATACCATCAATGTCAGTGGCGATTGGGATTTTACCAATGGTACCTTTAATCGAGACACCAGCACCGTTAATTTTACTGGCACAGGTACGATCCGAAATCTTACCAGCCCTTGGTGGAGTAAATCTTTTTATAATGTCAATATGGCCGCAGCAGGGCAAACCACCACCATTAATCCAACATTAGGGGTTGTGGTAAAAGGACTGCTTACATTAGGAACTGGAACACTTGATGGCAGCACAGTGGTGCTCAATAAAAGTGGGACAGCATTTGTGACGGCGGGCGCCACCTTAGCGAATAATTTTTTTAAATACAGCCCTCCCGCAGGTGGACAAGTGAATATTACTGTCGCGGACTATCCTAGCATTTGGTTAGCTGAAAACAGCACTGCAAACAACAGTACCTTTACTTTATTAGGCGATATTACCTGCGATGGATTAACCATTTACGGAAATGGAAACGGTAAAATTACCACTCTCAATACCGCCGGCAATAACATTACCTGCAATAGTCTATTGATTGGTAGCACCAGTAACCGAAAAGGTAGATTAATTCTCGATGATTCGATACTTACTATTCACAACGATGTGAGTATCGTTTCCCCAGACACCGGTTCTAATGAACTGGATGCGGGTAATTCGATGCTCAATATTGGTCGAAACTGGACCAACAACAGCCTGTTTACTGCGGGTACGTCTCTTGTTAATTTTAATGGAACGACATATCAAAATGTAACCTCTGGTGGGGATGCGTTCTACAATCTCACACTTGATAACACCGGAATCTTTCCTACGAATACTTTAACGCTGTGGAATTCTTTAAACATCAATAATGATTTGACTGTCAAGAATGGAAAGCTAAATACGCACAGTGTAAACAATTATCCGATTACGGTTTTAGGGAATTTTGATCAGTCCTCCCCCACTGGAGAGGTAGAAGCGCGTGCCTCTGTGATAACCGTCAATGGAAATTTTAATGCCGATGGCACGCTGGATAGCACCAACTATAACAATGCCTCCGTTACACTAAATGGCACGGGGATCCTTCTTTATGCCAACCTTTTTCAATGGTGGCGAAATGGCTTTAACAACTTAATTGTAGGGCAAGCAGGACAAACCACTACTGCCAGCACGCTCTTTGCTGTTATTAACGAATTAGCCGTAGGTTCAGGTGCTTTGGCAGGCAATGCTAGTATTTACCTAGGGTATGGCGCTGCAAATGGCTTTTTAAATTTAGACCCTACTGCCACCATCAGCCTTAATGAGTTGCGCTTTTTTGGTACCAATCAAACCATCCCTCCGTTACTGAATGGATATGATTGCACTATTAGGCTCAGCAGAGGTAATTTAACCGTCACCCAAACGGATGACATCACCCTCAATTCAGGAAAAAGTTTACTTATTGATGGCGATGCCTATGTGGATCGGCCATTAACTTACAACACCAATGGCTTTGACCTCAATATCGGAGGCAATCTTATTTTGGGTGCGGGTGGCGATACCGCGCTTAAAACGCTGGACATCAGCAACAGTACAGTAACCGTTTCGGGAGATCTTGATATTCGTACAGGCACCAATACCTTAACCTCAACCAACTCAACCATCACCCTAAATGGTGCTTCCGCACAAGCGGTTACCATGAATGGTAAGGCTTTCGACAATTTAGTGATCACCAACCCTTCTTTTTCAGGTGTGACATTTAACGATGGGTTTACCACCAATACCTTAACCAGTACAACACCAAACTCTAATTTAACGTTTGCTTCTGGAGAAACCTACACTATTAACAATGTGGTCAACTTGCAAGGTGCAAATAGTCAGCCAATTACGTTAGCACCTTCCACAATCGGTTCTCGTTGGAATTTTGTATTGAATTCAGGTGTCAGTAAAACGCTTGATTACCTTAATGTGTCATGGTCGGATGCATCGGGCTCCGATATGTCCCAGAAGGCGCTTAATCCAAGTAATTCAATTCGTACAGGCAATACTATTGATTGGTTTCCTGCGCCGCTTAATGTGAGTAAAAGCAGCGTATTAATTTCGGATCCCATTAATGGCACGGGCGCTGGAAAAGCGCACATTCCGGGTGCGATCATTGAATACCGCATTGTGACCCGTAACCTTGAAAGTTATTCGCCAGATGCCAATACGGTGGTGATTTCCTATGTTTTGGATGCCAATGTGGAATTTAATGTGACGACAGGGGTTCTCTTTTCAGACGGAACAAACAGTTCAGGTTTAACTCTGGGTACGGTGCGCTACTCTCATATTAGCTTGCCAAATATGTATACATACACGCCTACAGGAACTTTTGATCCAAATGTGGCGGGGATAAAAGTTGAAACCAATGGCACGTTTGCTTTTGGTGGAATACCTGAGCCTGAATTTACACTTCAATACCGTGTTCGGGTAAAATAGCATTCAATATCGCTGAGTTAACTGACCCCCGACAAAAAGCTGGGGTCAGTTAACTTATTTCGCCACACAACAATTTCTGCCACTATTTTTAGCTTCATAAAGTGCTTGATCAGCTCTCTCAAAGACTGTATCAGGCTGATCATCATTGCTAAATTCTGAAACACCACAAGAGATCGTGATATTGACTGGCTTGTCTCTATAGTGAAATTGTAATTTTTCAATTTCTGTGCGTAATTTATTGGCCACAGCCATCGCATTATCAACAGCAGTATTTGGCATAATGAAGACAAACTCTTCACCCCCATAACGTGCCACCATATCGGTTCCACGAACACTCTCTTCCATTTTTTGTGCAATAACCTGGAGCACTTTATCACCCGCCTTGTGACCAAAGGTATCATTAATTTTTTTAAAAAAATCAACATCAGCCACTAATATTGACAATGGGTTTTGATAACGCTGCCACCGCAAATACTCCTGCTCTATCCGTTCATCATAGGCCAAGCGGTTAAAGAGGCCTGTGAGCGTATCTTTTAATGCGGCTTCACGCTCTTTATGGATGCTGACTCTAAGCTGGGCAGACTCCTGCTCTAATGTTTTTAAACGGTTGGTCAGAATTTCTGTACGCTTGTTCGCATCATGGTTGCGCTGCTCTTCATGTTTAACAAACTGTTCCAGATTAGAAGATATTGTTTCCATACGTTTTTGTATCAACAACTTAACCTGATCAAGATCAGCGGCCTCCTGAACACTGTTTTCAATACCTCTGACTTGGGACTGCACCCGCTCATTTAATATCAGACTATCTTCAAGCGAACTTTTATGCTCTATTTTTTCAACCTGAAAGTACTCTTCCAACTCTTGTAAACGTGTTGTTAATTGAGAAAGAAATTCAGCAACTTCTTTAATCTCTTCCTGGGCTTTTTTTCGTAAACCTGAAATTGCTTCGGCAATATCAACAATCAATGCGGGCCATGTATCAGTATCCACTTCCTGCTCTAAACGTACTTTCAAGCCAGTGATTAAAGCCGCTGACTCTGCCGAGCCCTCCAGTCGTTCCAGTAACTGCAGCAATACTTCATTGATACTCAAAATATTAGAAGTCGACGATAATCCTGTGGTATTGGACTGTTTCTCTTCAAAGTGGTCAAGGGTGTCGATAATTTTTTTGATCGAGGCTTTCAGTTGATTGCCATCATCACCGTCACGAATATTACATCGCAATACTTCTAGCTGTTTATCAGCGTTAGGTGCCATCCCCATGGCTGCGATACACAAGTGTGATAAGGCGCTCCGTAAAGTCTCTTCAACTTTTTGATATGTGGCTTCTTTCGCCTCCAGCTGATCCAGGCTGTCATAATATTTATCTTTCCACTTTTCTATTTGTGTTTTTTCATCAAGCTCTATAGACATAAGCGTCATCCTTAACAGTTTATGATCAGTTGCTCAATTTATCGGCATCTTCCTTTGTTGACTCAAGAGCGCTGGAGGCCGACTCTTGCTTGGCCCAATCGCTCGGTTTTACACTTAATTCAAAGGCACTGAATTCAACCGTGTAAATATTATGATCACCATCAATACGTACATGTACTTTACGAAAGCCAGGCGATGTTCCAATGAAGAGTGTTTGAACAATTGTTTCGCCTTTATAAAAGGTTAATTTTCGTTCAAACTGTTTGTCCGACACCTTAAAGCGCATTGCTGCATCTTCTGTCGTCGCGCCTGGCCAACCTTTTTTAAGCTGATTTAACTTGCCCAAAACTTGCTCAAACTTGATTTCGGATACTGGAGAATTAGCCAATTCCGGCAGTTGCCACTGCCCCTCTTTTCTCTCCAGACGCAGTGTTTTATCAGCCTCTTCAATGGTGATCGCATCCAGCGTTTGCAGCTCAACAGCCAGTAATGGCTCTTCGGGCTGGAATGCGCTGTAATCGTCACCCGTCATATTAAGAAATAACGCCAATGCGCCTTGCGCTACTAATACAGCAACAAGAATAGTCATGATACGATTCACTGTTTAACCTCCCCACTGTTCAATAATTGTTGGTAACTGGCGGCCTTTTTCTTACGCGATCGCCAATACAGTAGATAAATAACAAGTAAACCCAGCAGTGCAGCCGCATAGTTCAAATACTCCCAATAGACCTGCGACTCTTTTTCCATGGGATCCAGAATACGAGCAAAGTGGCCACGACTACGAATTGAGAGTAAGCCACGATCTTCCAGCGACCAGTCAATCGCATTTTCAATTAATTGAATGGTGTTGACATAAGGTGTACGAGTCGTATTCATAGCCAGATCCAGCATCTCATCGGTGATAAAAGTGCTTGATGCAAATAGAATAATACGTGCTGATTCAGAGGATTTTTCAATAACACTGCCAACAACAATGGGCTCTTCTGCATTTTGCTCTTCTGGCGAAGTTTCATTGCCTTTCAGCAAGGGCGAAGGTTGACCTTTGAAATAAGATTCAAACTGCCCTTCCACTGAGACGGCTAGCAGCTGCTTTCCCAGTTCATCACTCACTGCAAACCCCATGTCCGGATAGCTCTCAAAATCGGGTTGAATATCCAGTGAATCAGAGAGCCATGCTTGATCGCTACTCTCTAACAGGCGTGTCACTTGTCGTGTACTATTTTTTTCATTATCAATCCCGATCGGTGATGGCCAATTCATGGTTATTTGAGGAATACCGGCAGTTAACCCACTTTCACTGTTCATGCCATCATCACGAATATCTACAAAATAGGGGTAATTCACCATCTGTATCTCCTGAACCATGAACCCTCCTAGGTTGCGTTGTACCGGAATTGGAAAAGCACTGTTTTGAGGGTCAAGCACCATCTGTTTTTTCAGATCGATACCATGATGTTCAAGCCATTGATTCAGCCCGGTATCGTTAGGCACGGCAGAAATTGCACCGTCCATTTTGATATCAAAGGGCGAGGCGGCCAATATCACCGTCCCCCCTTTCATCAGGAATTGATCAACTGCAAACAGCTGCTTTTCATCCAGCTTCTCAGGAGATAACATCAATAATAGATCAGCTGACTCAGAAACCTGACCCGACTTGAGATTGGTATGATCCAGTGTTGAGTTACCCTGCAAAGGAAAAGTTAATTGCTCGAAGCGTTTATTACTGCCTTGTGGAGCCATGCCAAATTGCGCCATCATTGAACTCACTACGGGAGGTGCATTAATGGCGACTGTTTTAAGAAAACCACTCGAAAAATGTTTTAAACTGGCTTCAAGAGCACGCTCCATACCGCCTTCATCAAGACCTTCAGGCAGTGGCACTTGCACCACTTTACCACCACTTTCCAGCGTCATATAAAACCAGAATGAGTCAGGATTAAACAGATCAATCGCCATCGGACGAAAGCCATACTGATCTTCCAGTTGCTGTGCCAAAGCACCGCCATTGGCTTCAGGATCATCAAAATTTACATTCAATTTACCACCGGATGATGCTTCAAGCTTTGAAAGCACACTCTGGAGTTTTTCACGCAGTTCAATTAATGGTTCTGGCAATGTTTCATCCGATGAAATATAACCTTGAAATTGAACCGGCTCAGACATATTTGCAAACAGGTTTCCTGATCCCTGGTAACCATAGAGTACTTTTTTAATCGCCCGCGTAATATCGTACTCAGGGTTACGCAACACAACATCCATCTCTATTTCGTTATGTATTTTAACATCAATCAAATCACGGAAACTCAGCGTTTCATATTGATCACCATATTGAATCAGCACATCAAAATAAGAGTTAACAATACCCGCCTGATATTTGTTTGCTGTTTGCAACGGCTCAGGGCGAATACCGTATTTCTCTCCTGCCTCTTGTTCCAGCTCAGGATTTTCTAATGGATCAATAAACTCAACTCGGATATTGCCATTTCCAGCCATGGCATACTCTTCAATAAGATCGCGTAATTGTGGTGCTAACGGTGCGAGTAATGGATGGGTTTGGGCACTGAAATAGCCACGGATCAATAAGGGCTCACGCAGCTGATTCAGATAACTTTGAGTTGAATCTGATATGGAGTAGATTTGACCTTGTGTGATATCAACCCGTGCTGAATTGACCTGTTGCAACCAGATATTTCCTGCCAAAAAGTTAGCAACAAATAACCCTGTAACGACCTTCCAGCGAGTGTGGTTTGATTGTCCTTTCTGACCTGCCCAGCGTATTTTTTCCAGTGCATACAGATTCAGAGCCAGAAAAATTCCGACAATACTTAGATAGTAATAGATATCTCGCAGATCAATTACGCCACGAGTGATTGATTCAAAGCGAGATCCAGAGCCTAACAGTTTTAAATACTCTCCTGCCTGATTACCAAACAGTGAAGTCAAACCTTCTGAACCTAGCAGATAAAAAAAGCTGCAAATCAATACCGTTACAATCAGGCTGACAATTTGATTCTCACTGCGCGCACTCACAAACAGCCCGATTGCAGTATAAGAAGCGGCTAAAAATAGTGTCGCGAGATAAGCACCCAATACAGGGCCCCAATCTAATGGCCCTAAAAAAGCGACAGTGATAGAGAGTGGCAATGTCAGCAGTAATGCAATTGCGACCAATGCCATACACGCCAGAAATTTACCCAGTACATAATCAAGCGGTCTGACGGGTGCAGTGAGCAAAAATTCTAAAGTCCCTGCTCGCCTCTCCTCACTCCACATTCGCATTGTCAGCGCTGCGACCAGAAAGATCAGTAAAACCGGCATCCATTGAAACAGTGGGCGCATATCAGCGACATTTCGTGAGAAAAAGGTCTCTACCCAGAAAAAAATAAACAGGTTTACCGCCAAAAACGCACCAAAAAAGATAAATGCAGCGGGTGTTGAGAAAAAAGAAGCAAACTCTTTACGAGCAATATTTTTAATATTATGCATGAGCTTGCTCGCTCTCCTCTGCGCTATTGATCTCCTGGAAAACAGTTTCCAGATCATATCGTTCAGGTTTCAACATATAGAGTTCCACACCCTGTTCTATAACTGTTTTGGCTACCATAGAATAAACATCCGAAAGTTGCGCTATATTATTGATTTTTAAAGAATAATTGTATTTATTTTCCTCACTAGACAAATATTCAACAGCTGTGACAGCATCCATTGAATGAAACAGCCTATCTGTTTTATCACGATCTGAATTAACAGTGATTAATAGACTGTGCGACATTGTCTGCAACTCATTCAAGCGGGAGTCCAGCACTTTTTTTCCATTACGAATAATAATCGCTCGGTCACAAATCACTTGGACTTCGTGCAGAATATGCGTTGATAAAATAATGGTTGCGTTTTCGGCTAACTCTTTGATGAGCGCACGCATATGCTGAATTTGTGAAGGATCCAGACCATTAGTAGGTTCATCAAGAATCAAAATTTGGGGTTCATGAAGAATTGCCTGCGCTACACCGACACGTTGGCGATAACCACGAGAAAGTGTGGCAATAGATTGCGTCGCTTTTTCATTCAGTTCGGTGCGACTCATCGCTTTGAGAACCGCTTGTGAACGTGATGCTTTTGGAATGCCGTGCAATCCCGCTGCATAATCCAGATAATCAATAATGGTCATTTCTGGATAAACAGGGCAATTTTCAGGTAAGTAGCCAATTTTTTGTTGGACAGCCCGCTGTTGCTGACTGATATCCAGACCATCTATCTCAATAGTGCCGGAGCTTGGCTCTAAATAACCTGTCAACATTTTCATAATAGTGGTTTTCCCTGCACCATTATGGCCAAGCAAGCCAACAATCTCTCCCTGCTTAATATGAAATGACACATCATTCACCACAGTAAAATCCCCATAACTGCGAGTGAGCTTGTTCGTTTTTATCATGATTAATGAACTCCCTGCACGTTCCTAAGTTTCAATACAAATTCCGAGCTTTCGATATAAAAAGTTATCGAAAGTTCACTCCCGTTGTTAATGGCTCTATTTTATTAAGAACAAGCAAAAATATGATCACAGCACCATCTAAAAAACAGCTATACTCAACCGCACTATAAACGCGATTTTTGTAAAAACATATATGGATCATAGCTACTTAAACGAAATACTCATCCTGTTTGCTGTTGCAGTCGGTGTTGTTATTTTGTGTTTACGTATCAATTTACCCGCCATTTTAGGTTATTTAGCTGTTGGCGTACTTGTTGGCCCGTATGGCCTTGCCCTAATTCACGATACAGAGCATACACGGGAATTAGCCGAGTTTGGTGTTGTCTTCCTGTTATTCACGATTGGTTTAGAATTTTCTCTACCGCAACTCATGCGCATGAAAACCAGCGTATTGGGTTTAGGAGGAACTCAAGTACTATTCAGCACGGCCATTACCGCTGGAATTGCAATGTATTTAGGCTTGCCACTGAGCAGTGCTATATTAATGGGCGGCATTATTGCAATGTCTTCAACAGCAATGGTGATTCGTCAACTGACGGATCAAGCCGAGCTGCATACCCGCCATGGGCGCAATGCCGTTGGCATTCTACTGTTCCAGGATGTCATGGTGATCCCGTTTTTGATTCTCGCCGCTATGCTTTCAGGCGCAACAGACGACACGCCTATGCATGCACTTTTGATGGCAGCAGGCAAAGGTGTTCTGGCATTGGCGGTTATTTTTGCCATCGGTCACTGGCTGCTCCCTCCCCTATTCCGTGGCGTTGCCAAACACCGCTCAGCAGAGCTCTTTACTTTGACCGCCTTACTCGTCGCAATAGGCGCTGCATGGCTGACCAGTCAATTGGGACTATCATTAGCTCTAGGCGCATTTGTAGCAGGAATGATGTTAGGAGAGACCGAGTTTCGCCATCAAATAGAGGCTGAAATCAGACCTTTTCGAGATATCCTTCTAGCCCTGTTTTTTATCACTATTGGAATGCTGTTTAACGTCCAGCTCCTACCAGAAATATGGCAGTGGGTGTTAATGATCGTAATCGGCATGGTATTGATTAAAGGGGTACTTATTATAGTACTTTGCCGATTATTTAGATGGGACTCTTCTGTATCACTCAGAACGGGGCTGGTATTAGCGCATGGCGGAGAGTTTGGTTTTGCAATTCTAACTCTGGCTCTTGCCAGCGATATATTTCCATCAAATTATGGACAAATTGTACTGGCAGCACTGCTCATAAGTATGGCAATTACACCATTTCTTATTCGCTATAATGGAACTATTGCTAAAAAAATCCTGCCTGATGCTACCGCAATGAGCCGTAATACACTTGAAGAGCAAGCCGTCGATACAACTCACGGCGTTGAAAATCACGTCATTATCTGTGGCTATGGTCGTATAGGGCAAAATATTGCTCGGATTTTAGAGAGTGAAGAGATTCCATATGTTGCCATGGATCTTGACCCCACACTGGTTCAAAATGCGATCAAAGCCAAAGAGCCTGTTACTTACGGGGATTCAGCTAACTTGCACCTGCTTGAAGCGGTCGGTTTAGCAAAAGCTGCCGCATTGGTGATTAGTGTCGATGATTTTCATATTGCATTGAAAATTATTCACAAGGTACGCCAGGTAAATAGTTCTATTCCAATTTTAGTGCGTACAACAGATGACACACACTTGGAAACATTACAAAAAGCAGGTGCCACCGAGATTATTCCTGAAACAATGGAAGCCAGCTTAATGATTTCATCGCATTTACTTTTAATGCTCAAAGTACCGGTATCACGCGTTCTACATAAAATTCGTACCATAAGAAAAAATCGCTATACCGTACTACATCAGCTCTTTCCTGGTGAAGATGCCACGACCGTTCTTAGCAGTGGCGGAGAAATAGAACAATTGAGAGCGATCGAACTGCCTGAAAATGCGAGCGTTACAGAACAATCTATCGCGGATTTAAAACTGGACGAATTGCATGTTTGCATTTCCGTGCTACAGCATCAAGACCAACGCATTCCAAATCCATCACCTGACACGCTAGTATTTTCAGGCGACGTGCTCACACTGTATGGCACACCAGCAGCATTAGATAAAGCTGAAAACTATCTATTGAAATCAACCCGGCGGCCAAACCATTGACCGCCCGCCAAGAAGGTGTAAGTGAATATGATAAACCGCTTGACCACCGTCTTTATTACAGTTGATAACTGCACGATAGCCATCTTCCGAAATACCTTCCTGTTTCGTGATTTTTTTTGCAGCCATATAGAGCTTGCCAATTAACAGCTCATCATCATGGCTCATATCGTTGATCGTCGAGATATGCTTCTTAGGTATCACCAAAATGTGCACAGGCGCTTGTGGATTCAAATCTCGAAATGCTAAAACACTATCATCTTCATAAACAACATCAGGCTTAATATCACCCGCGACCATTTTGCAAAACAGACAATTTCCCATACCATAAGCCTCCATCAGCTAATTTAAATGGAACGATACACCGAGATGAATCCAAAAGCCAAAACCCTCTACTGGTACGACCTTGAAACCTTCGGCATTAATCCAGTCTATGATCGAATTTCTCAATTTTCAGGAGTTCGTACAGATGAAAATCTAAATATTATTGGCCAACCACTCAACCTCTACTGCAAACCCGCTGACGACATGTTGCCCAGCCCCGAAGCGTGTTTAATTACCGGCATCACACCCCAGATAGCATTGGAAAAAGGAGTTCCTGAAACTGAATTTATAAAACAGATTCATGATGAGTTTTTACGGCCTAACACCTGCGTGGTTGGCTACAATAATATTCGATTCGATGATGAGTTCACTCGCTACACACTCTATCGTAACCTGCTTGATCCTTATGCCAGGGAGTGGAAAAATGGCAATTCTCGCTGGGATATTATCGACATGGTTCGCCTGACACGCGCACTCAGACCCCAAGGTATTCATTGGCCAACACACAGCGATGGTCGCCCCAGCATCAAACTGGAAGACCTGACTGTCGCAAATGGCATCGTTCATGATGCAGCACATGACGCACTTTCAGATGTTTACGCCACCATCGCAGTGGCCAAGATGATAAAAGATAAACACCCAAAACTTTATGATTACGCTTATCAAAATCGCTCTAAACATAAAGTTGGTGCGATGCTGAACATGAAGACAGAAACACCCGTGCTGCACATATCGGGCATGTACCCCACCGAATTTGGTAATACAGCTATTGTCACACCTGTCGCGTTACATCCCACCAACAAAAATGGAATTATTGTTTTTGATTTACGTTATGATCCACAGCCTTTGTTTAGCCTCAGTGCTGAAGAGATTCAAGCAAGGCTGTTTACACCCACACAAGAGTTACCCGAAGGTGTAGAACGTATTCCGCTAAAAACCGTTCACCTCAACAAATGCCCTGTTATTGCCCCTGTCAAAACACTGAACAATGAATCAGCAGAGTGTTTTAAAATTGATATTCCAACCAGCCTTGACCATCATAAACTAATCAAAAAAATGCCCGATTTACAGCAAAAAATCCAACAAGCTTTTTCAATGACACAATTTGAAGCAAAAACTGATCCAGACACACAACTCTATAGTGGTGCATTTTTTGAAAATGCCGATAAAGAAAAAATGGAAGCGATTCACAACATGACAGCTGAGCAACTTGCAAAGCTTTCCCCAGTTTTCAATGACTCCAGACTTCCTGAAATGTTATTTCGTTACCGAGCCAGAAACTTTCCTGACAGCCTGTCGAACCAGGAAAAATCCGACTGGAACGAATACCGCAAGGATCGCCTGACTCGCCCTGAAAAAGGCAAATTAACTCTAGATGAATTTTATCAGAAGATCGAAGCCTATCGACAGAATAAAGAGCTGTCGACAGCAGAACAATCGCTACTGAATGAGCTGGAAAGTTACGGAAAAGAGCTTGCCTCTTAATATGAAGCGATATCCCATCAGCTTGCTGTGGGATAGTTTATTAAGGCAGCTTTTTTCCACAATAATATTAGCCTTTCGTAAGGCTAATGAGTAATGGCGGACTCTATATGTTGAATTGGGCGGACTATAGTAAAAATTCAAATATTATGTTACGTTTTATTTTCTCAAGCGAAATATTAAATTGGAAGATTATGCTTGACTAATCAATTCAGCGCACAAAGGAAAACATAACTATGTATCAATCTTTTTTTAGTAATGTAAAGACATATTCGGCTTACATTGATAAGCATCAAGGGTTTAATAGTCCAGAACCTATTCCTAATATTGAAGGCTGGACAGTCTGGAAAATGGAACAAACTGAAATTTATAAAATAACACACAATCTAGAGCTGACGAACCCTGAACATCAGCTGCATATTATTGCAACACCAATGAATGCAAATACTATCCTCATTATAGATAGTGTCGCAAGCAATGAGTTTACTATATCAACATGGCGCTCTGACTCTGGTAGGTTAGATGATAGGTTCACAACAGCCAGCTCATTTACGTTTATTGCAGTCCAGAAGCTATCTTGCTAAAAACGAGCAGTGGTGGTTCAAAGTTGTTAATGCCAGTGCCCTGTATTATTGATCTCGGTGTTGTCTTTTAGCGTTGTTATCCGAAGTACTGGTAAGGCTATCCTGCCATCACTATTCGCTGGTGTTTATGTGCGATGGTGGCCAAAAATCGTGAAAACGGAACGGGTAGGCACCTTTTTATAAAGCTACAGGAGACACAACTGACATTCTTAGACTAGGTGGTTTATGCACTTATGACTTGAATTCAGGCATTATTACAGAATAAGTTTTTCCAAAAAGCGTACCGCTGAATATTAGATGATCCATTCAGGGATGGTTTTGACTCAACCACTATGGACTGAAAGTCCACAGGTTGTTTCTGGAACGACTGAAAGTCATTACTTATCAAATCGCTCCGCGATGCTTTTTGTGTGCTAAGACCTTACACTAAAATGCATAATTTTGACTAGCGACTGGGATCAATAAACCTGTAGAGTGTGAAGAACGTTCACGAAAGGAATTCGTTAAATATAAACACAAGGAAGAGTCACACGGATGGAAATACTCGAAGCAACCTCGGCACAACAACCTGTACAATTCACAATTCCCTTTCCATTGGATGAAGTGATTCCATCTATAGAAAATTTAACAGCCCCACCCAGACAAAGCAGTGATGTGCATAATATGCATATAATGATTATCAATGACTCCCCTGAAAATATTGAACTATTGCAGGTCATCCTGCAACGTAGCAGATTCACAAACACATCATCCGCTTTATCTGGCGAAAAAACATTAGAACACCTCAACAACCATACGGAGAAAGAACAGTGTGCTATTGATTTGATTTTACTCGATACAATGATGCCGAGGCAGGAGGGTTACCAAGTATGCAATGCCCTCAAAAAAAGAGAAGCCTGGAAAGATATTCCAGTCATTATTATCACTGCTGCGAACATGTGGCCCGATGAAATAGCTAACAATGGCATTAATGCAGGCGCCATTGATGTTATTTTCAAACCTGTTCACCGCCGAGAGCTCGCTCCACGCCTTATGTCGACGCTCACTTTAAAAAAAGAGCGTGACCTTAGAAAGCATCGCGAACAAGAACTTAAGTCTGAATTTGAAGAACGACGTGATATTGAAGAACGTCTTAAATTTGTAACTGGCCACGATCATCTGACCGGGCTCAATAATCGCCAACACCTTGAAGAGTCACTCACTCACTCCATTCACAGTTGCCGAAAAGACAGTACAACCCACGCACTGCTATACTTGAACCTGGAGCAGTTCAAAGTCATCAATGACACCGAAGGATATGGAACGGGCAATCAAATACTGATTCGTATTGCCAATGTGTTAAAAAAACGATTAGGAGCCACATCAAAAGAGCTTTCGCGTGTGGGACCTGATGAATTTACCGCCCTGATTGAAAATACATCAAAGCAGGAGGTGTCTGATATTGCAAAGTCACTCTATCAAGAGATCACAGAAATCTCCGTCAAACACCACGAACAACGATACAAAATAGTGGCTCGTATTGGCATCGCATTTATACAACCCTGGAGTACCAGCAACCCTGGTAACATCTTGTCTCGTGCAGAACAGGCTTGCTGCGTTGCCAGGAAAAGTACACCAGAAAAAATTCATATCTACAGCGAAAAAGACAGTCAAATTGCTGAATTCAAAAGCACTAATTACTGGATTCCTATCATTAAAAATGCCTTAGAAAAAAATCAATTTCAGCTTTTTTTCCAACCTGTACTCGATGTTAAAAATAACGAAGTAACACGCTATGAAGCTCTGATTCGACTGCGTGATAATAGTGGAAAATTTATTAGCCCTGATAATTTCATCCCCATTGCAGAACGCATGGGACTGATTCATGACATTGATTTGTGGGTGGTTGAAAATGCATTTAATACACTAAACTCACTACCAAAAAGATGTTTGCCAATATCATTAAATATTAATCTTTCCACACACTCATTTACAAACCCATCACTCGTACCGTTAGTTCAATTCAAATTACAACAAACAGGTATTAATCCAGAACGAATTACTTTTGAAATCACTGAAACGGCAGCGATTAATAACTTTGAAAAATCACAAGAGATGTTCAATCACCTAAGAGCATTGGGCTGCAAATTTGCTTTAGATGATTTTGGAGCAGGATTCAACTCTTTTAGTTATTTAAAACATTTTGATGTTGATTGCTTAAAAATTGATGGTGCTTTCATTACAAACTTAATCAATAACCCCGTCGACCAAACACTCGTTAGAGCGATCATTGAAATCGCAAAAACCTTAAACAAAAGTACCGTTGCTGAATTTGTTACCGATCAGGAAACTTTTGAACTGCTTAAAGAGTACGGTATTGATTATATTCAGGGCTATTATACAGGTAAACCGCAACCGTCAATTCTATAAAATCACTTATCACGCGAAGCGACATAAGAAGACTCTTTAGATTCTTTTTTTATTTTATCGGCCTCTTCATTGATCTCTTCTAAATTTTCACTCTCATTGGCAAGCTTTTTCTCTTCGTGGCCTGATTTTTTTTTCTCATCGTCATCACCACCTGACATCGCACCACGAAAGCCCTTTATAAACCCCCCAACATCTGTTCCCATCCCTTTCAAGCGTTTTGTACCAAAAATAAGCACCACGATGACGAGAACAATTAATAGTTGCCAAATACTTATTCCACTAAAACCCATGATAACCTGATCTCCATTAAATATTACTTTGATTCTAACGATTCATAATCAACTCTACAAACTTCTTATCTCTTATTCTACCTGTTCGGAGACTTCTTAACCATTTCAAACCCACCATCATTCATGACAAAGGTGCGACCAAACCCTGCCACATACCGTCCTTGTTGCGGCGACAAGCGATACAAATGAAAGTCTTTTAACGTTTTTAGAACATCAATCACTTTTCCAAATTTTTTAGAGAAAGCAAGCAATACTAAATTATAGATGTCACTTCCTCTCTCAACTTTCAATGCCTGACATTGATAACTTACCCGCTTTCTGGCAAAAATATTTTTAGCCTCGCACTCATTTTCTATAAACAACAAACTTATTTTATCCGTTACAATCAAATTTCTGGTATGCATGGCTAACTCACTGATCAATACAAAATAGTGGCCTTCATATTCAACATATGGAGCATAACTGGCTTCAGGCTCACCATGACAACTGACTGTTGCCATTAAGACCGAAGAAAAACCTTCAATGAACTGACGACAAGCCTCTCTTTCTACATCTAAAGTCAAAGCATCTGACTTCATATTTTTCACCTTAAAAAATTGTTATTGCAACTCATTATACAACACCTTAATTTGACTAAAAAAGTCAGAAATTATTACAAATCACAGCCCCACAAGGGCTTTCACGGTTTATTCACAGAGCCTGTGGATAACCTTGTGGATGAATTCTTAAAAAAAGGTGTCAAACGGCACTATGACTCACTTTATATTAAAACGGCCAAAAAATGTACAATTATTTTTTTACAATATATTTCAATGACTTAAATTACATAAACTCAAATTATTGACTCTTATTAAATTTTATGTCTACACAAATAATATATTGACACCCAAAAATTAAAAGCTGTGGATTTTTACAAAAGTCAACACTTAAATGTCACATTCAAGATTAATTTTTCCTCCTCTAAAATGCTACGTCAGAGCATTCGCCTTCAATCGCTACAAATTCACCTTGAACCCAGGAAAATCACCCAGAACAAATCGGAATAAAAATAGACAACGATTCTCCTTCAAACGAGCTTTCAATACACCTAAATAATAAGTGCATTAAAATATTGACTTATGGAGGAAAATCCGGCATAAAACTCTGTTTACTCTCTTAAAGTAAAGAAATTTCTGATTACGTCGATTAGAAGTTCTTTAAATACTGCAGTACATTTTAAGAATGCGCATTCACTTTACAAAAATGCATGGTTTAGGTAATGACTTCATTGTCATTGATGCTATCAATCAAAATATAAATCTCGCCGAAGAACAAATTCGCTTGATGGCTGATCGCCATTTTGGAATTGGTTGCGATCAACTGCTTATGGTTGAGAATTCGAAAGAAGCAAACGTTGATTTTCATTATCGGATTTTTAATGCTGATGGAAGTGAAGCTGAACAATGTGGCAATGGCGCACGTTGCTTTGCACGTTTTGTCAGAGACCACTATCTTACTGATAAAAATAATATTATAGTAAGCACCGCCACGGGAATCATCAAGTTGCATATCGAAGCAGATGGACAAGTCAGTGTGAATATGGGGCTCCCAAAATTTGAACCAGAGCAAATTCCCTTTAAAGCCCCAGCCCTTGCTGGCCGCTATTTTCTGGACTTGGAAGACCAACGTGTTGAGATTGGTGCTGTCTCCCTGGGTAATCCTCATGCAGTATTGCAAGTGGATCATGTTGCTGCAGCGGCGGTTCATCAACTGGGCTCAGAAATAGAGTCACACCCTCGGTTTCCTGATCGGGTCAATGTAGGCTTTATGGAAGTCGTGACACGCAACTATATTCGCCTGCGAGTTTTCGAACGAGGCAGCGGCGAAACACTGGCTTGTGGCAGTGGTGCGTGTGCTGCTGTAGCAGTCGGTCAGCGCCAGGGAATAATTGATCAAAATGTGACTGTCGAGTTACCGGGTGGCACATTAAAAATATGTTGGACAGGAAAAGAGAAAGAGCCTATATGGATGACAGGCCCCACCAATACCGTCTATGAAGGTGATATTGAACTATGACTATAGAACCATTTTTACAATCAAACACTCTGAATGCTCAATCTGTAATTGACTACCTACAGGCTCATCCTGATTTTTTAGTGAATCATACCGATCTGTTTAATAAACTGAGTACATCCAGATATACAAAAGGTACGACCTCATTCTCTGAGCATCAAACCAAAGTACAACAGGAAACGATTAAACAACTCAAACAACAGATGCATGAATTGGTTGGCATTGCCCATGATAATGACAAAATCAATCAACATGTTCGAGGATTAACATTAAAATTACTTGATGCAAAAACACCTGACAAGCAAATATCGGCTCTGTATGATTGCCTTAAAATTGACTTTAATACGGACCTTATAACACTCAACTTATTTTCAGACAGCAATCAGCACGCAACAAGTGCAGCGCTTAAAATTAAGTACCTAGACCGAACTGATGAAAGTCTGGCTTCTTTTGAAGAGCTCTTGCAGGTAGGAAAATTTTCATGTGGAAAGTTAAATCCTGAAATACTAAAATGGCTATTTGGTCAGCAATCCGAGAAAATTCAATCGGCTGTGTTTTTGCCATTGGGAACAAATCATTGCTTTGGTGTACTGGGACTCGGGAGCTTCGATAAAAATCGCTATCATGCGACCCAAGGGACTCTGTTTTTATCTTTTTTAAGTGAAATTATCAGCCACTCATTACGACGTAACTTTACTCTTTAAACTAAAGCTCTTAAAAAATCAGAAGCGGTATATTTTACCGCTTCTGTATGCAGTACAATCAGGTTTATGCACAACCGACTCCCACCCCATGAAACTAAACGTCTATTAAAACTGGCGACCTATGCGTCGGTATCTATTGCTTTTCTTTTAATTGCGACAAAATTGATTGCCTGGTTGATGAGCGACTCAGTCAGCCTGTTAGCCACGCTGATTGACTCCTGTCTTGATGCAGCAGCATCTCTTCTGAACCTATACGCTATCAGACATGCACTGCAACCCGCTGATGACGAGCATCGCTTTGGCCACGGTAAAGCTGAATCACTCGCCAGTTTGGGGCAATCTGCATTTATCGCAGGGTCAGCCGCCTTTTTATTGCTCGAAGCAAGCAGTCGTTTGTTTAACCCTCATACACCGGATGCAATTGGTATTGGAATCGCTGTGATGATTTTTTCTATTTTCGCAACATTAATTCTACTTTCCATCCAGCGATACGTAATAAAAAGAACGAAGTCCACAGCCATTCAAGCAGATTCACTGCACTATAAAATGGATCTTTTGATTAATTTTAGCGTGATTATCAGCTTGCTGCTTGCAAGCATGGGATCACCTATATTTGATTCAATTATCGCAATAGCAATCGCAGGTTTCATTCTTCACAGTGCCTGGAAGATTGGCAATGAATCTGTTCAGCTACTTATGGATCGTGAACTGCCCGACGACGAACGCTACCGCATTGAGCAAATCGTATTAAGGCATGCTGAGGTGCGAGGCATGCATGACCTGCGAACACGTCGCTCAGGGATGTTTAGTTTCATTCAGTTGCATTTGGAGTTGGATGATGAGCTAAGCTTACTTCAAGCTCACACCATTGCAGATGATGTTGAAATTGCACTGCTCAAAGCATTTCCTGACGCTGAGGTTATTATTCACCAGGATCCTGCCAGTGCCACTCTCTCAATTCCCAGATCTTGAGCGACGCTAATTTTTTTGTGACCGTTCCTTTGTTATACTGCGCCGTTTCAAGCAAAGAATACCGATTTAAAGAATGAACCCCAATTTAGCCAAACTGAGCCCTTATCCATTTGAATTTCTTGCAAAGCTCAAAGCCGGGGTCACACCTCCCACTGACAAACAACCTATTTTGCTCTCTATCGGTGAGCCCAAACACATGCCACCGAGCTTTGTATGTGAAGAGGTGATCACTCACATGCACAGCTTATGCCGCTACCCGACCACCAAAGGATCGGATGAATTACGTGAAGCCATCACTGAGTGGCTAAAAAAACGCTTTTCACTGCCAGAGAACAGTCTGGATGCTGCAAAAAATGTTTTACCTGTCAACGGCACACGTGAAGCACTCTTTGCATTTGCTCAATGCGTTATAGATCGCACAAAAAACAACGCCAAAGTTTTAATGCCTAATCCTTTTTACCAGATCTATGAGGGCGCTGCATTTTTGTCAGGAGCGCAGCCTTACTTTCTCAATGCAACGGCAGACACAAATCACCAACCTGATTTTGATAAAGTTCCTGCATCAATCTGGGAGGATTGCCAGTTACTCTATTTATGTTCGCCAGGTAATCCGAGTGGTGCGACCATTGAAGCACCTGTATTTAAAAAGCTAATTCAACTATCAGACAAACACAACTTTATTATTGCCTCTGACGAATGTTATTCAGAGCTTTATGATGATGAAAGCAAACCACCCACGGGCCTCTTGGAAACAGCGGCACAAATGGGACGCAGTGACTATAAAAATTGCATCGTATTTCATAGCCTTTCCAAGCGTTCAAACCTACCAGGCTTGCGTTCAGGTTTTGTTGCGGGTGATCAAAGTATCATCGAAAAATTTTTGCTGTATCGTACCTACCACGGCAGCGCCATGCCACTGCACACTCAAGCTGCCAGTATTTTAGCTTGGCGAGATGAAAAGCATGTACAAAAAAACCGTAAAATGTATCGTCAAAAATTCGATGCTGTGCTCGAAATATTAAAACCCGTCATGGAGATAGAACGCCCTCCGGCAGGTTTTTATCTATGGGCAGAAACACCTATTAATGATACCGACTTTGCCGAGCAACTTTATGCCAAGCAGAATGTGACCGTGTTGCCAGGCCGTTACATTTCTCGTCATGCCCATGGTTTAAACCCAGGAGAAAATCGTATCCGAATGGCTCTGGTTGCGCCGCTGGATGAATGCATTGATGCAGCAAATCGTATTAAAGAGTTTATCAAATCACTTTAAAGTTTTAACATTAACTTAATCTATTATTTAGTTGTTTTTAAAAGGAAAAATAATGAGAAGCATTGAACAAATCATTAATGAAGCATTTGAAAAGCGTGCAGAAATCACACCTCGAAATGTTGATACGCATGTTAAAGAAGCCGTCAATGAAGCGATTGCATCTCTGGATTGTGGAGAGCGTCGTGTTGCCGAGAAAAAAGACGGTGACTGGGTTGTTAACGAATGGCTGAAAAAAGCAGTGCTGCTCTCTTTTCGCATCGAAGACAATTACCCAATGAATGGTGGCGAAACCAACTATTACGATAAAGTTTCCCCTAAATTTGCAGACTATAATTCACGCGACTTCCGTGAAGCAGGCGTTCGAATTGTTCCCCCCGCCACGGTACGTAAAGGTTCATACATCGCTTCGGGGGTTGTATTAATGCCTTCTTATGTCAATATCGGTGCTTATGTAGATAGCGGCACCATGGTCGATACTTGGGCAACGGTAGGATCATGTGCTCAAATTGGTAAGAACGTTCACCTTTCGGGCGGTGTTGGCATTGGTGGCGTATTGGAACCACTGCAAGCCAGCCCAACCATTATTGAAGATAACTGCTTTATCGGTGCTCGTTCTGAAGTGGTGGAAGGTGTGATCGTTGAGGAAGGTGCGGTGATTTCAATGGGTGTCTATATTGGCCAAAGCACTAAGATTTTTAACCGCGCAACGGGCGAAGTCACTTACGGTCGTATTCCTGCCGGTTCAGTCGTTGTTTCTGGTAATTTACCTTCAAAAGATGGCACTTACAGCCTCTACTGTGCAGTGATCGTTAAACAAGTAGATGCAAGAACTCGTAGCAAAGTCGGTATCAACGAACTCTTAAGAGATATTTAAGGCTGAAACCTGGCTCGTTTTTTTTAGAAAATCGAGCCATTTTTAGATAAAAAATCATGACAACAATATACGGCATTAAAAACTGCGATACCGTGCGAAAAGCCATCAAGTGGCTCAACAATCAAGGTATCGAACATACGTTTCATGACTTTCGTAAGGACGGCATTGACGAAACTACCCTACATCACTGGATTGCCTCAGCCGGATGGGAGACTGTTTTAAACAAGCGCGGCCTTAGCTGGCGACAGCTCTCTGATGAAGATAAAAAAAATATTGATGACAACAAAGCGATGAAATTGATTCTTGAAAACCCCACACTGGTTAAGAGACCCGTATTAGCACATCAAGATGAAATTTACATAGGCTTTAATGAAGATACTTACACTAAAATTTTTAACAAATAAAAACGACTATCTATGAGCCCAACACTAGAACTTACCCAAGCCCTCATCAACTGCCAATCTATCACACCTGATGATGCCGGTTGCCAACCGATGATTATTCATCGCTTAGAAGCCATCGGTTTCAAAATTGAAAAATTACGTTTTGGTGATGTTGATAATTTTTGGGCTCGACGTGGTAATGAAGGCCCTCTGTTTGCTTTTGCAGGCCATACCGATGTCGTACCGACGGGGCCAGAGTCACAATGGGACTCCCCTCCTTTTGCAGCAGAGATAAAAAATGGCTACCTGTATGGACGAGGTGCAGCCGATATGAAAGGCAGTATCGCGGCAATGGTCACCGCCTGCGAACGCTTTATCGCTGACAACCCAAACCATCAAGGCTCAATTGCATTTCTGATTACCAGTGATGAAGAAGGCCCCGCTGATGATGGCACGGTGAAAGTCATAGAGCACTTAGAAGCACGCAACGAAAAAATTGATTGGTGCCTGGTTGGCGAACCTACTTCAGGTCAGCAACTCGGTGACATGATTAAAAATGGCCGACGAGGCTCACTCAATGGCAAGCTCACCATTCATGGCGTGCAAGGCCACATCGCCTACCCTCACTTGGCAAAAAACCCCATTCATCTTGCAGTGCCAGCACTCACAGAGTTAAGCACCAAAAAGTGGGATCAGGGCAATAAATTTTTCCCACCGACAACATTTCAGGTTTCAAATATTAACGCAGGTACTGGAGCCACCAATGTCATTCCAGGCGATTTGGAACTACTCTTTAACTTTCGTTATTCAACCGAAGTGACCCACGAACAACTCAAAGAGAGTGTTCATCAGGTACTTGATAAACACCAACTGAAATACACACTAGAGTGGAATTTATCAGGCCAACCGTTTCTGACACCTGAAGGAGCACTGGTTGATGCCGCCTGCGCCGCCATCAAAGAAGTCACCCATATTGAGACTGAAATTTCGACAACGGGCGGCACATCAGATGGACGATTTATCGCACCCACAGGCGCTCAAGTGCTCGAACTCGGCCCGCTTAACGCAACGATTCACAAAATCAATGAATGCGTACGTGCAGAAGACCTGAATATTCTTTCTGATGTTTATGAAAGAATGTTGGGCAAATTACTCACTTAGCTTTAGTGTAGGCAATCTCTGTTTTCCACTGAAACTGCCCTTTAGGTTTTTCCAGCTTATCCAGTTTCAGGTATTGATCGAACATAACAGTTTGCCCTGGTGCGACCTCTTTCCATATTCGCATTGAGCCTTTAGAAGAAAAAGTGCAATCACTCTGGACACAATCTTCGATCACCACTTCCAGTGCCAGCTCGGTTAACGTATAGTCTGTCGAGCTGTTCGTGATCTGGCCACTGAACTTACGATTAAATGAAAACGCCAAGTCAGTCAACTCAATTTCACTGGCAGGAATTAACATTTGTGCAGTATCACGTGAGTTTTCTCTTTGCCAGAAAAAATAGAGAGCCATCATGAGAATAATAGTGAAGAGTACGATATAAAATTGTATAGAGTGTTTAAAACGCGGTGCAATCACGATCACAACAACCAAAAATAGTGCAATAAAAATCCAAGCAATCATTTAAACGTATCCATTAACTTATGTTGCATTTCATACTAACGCGATTAGCCAGCGCTGTCTTTGTTATTATCGGCGTTTCCACTCTAGTCTTTCTACTTATTCACCTCGTACCTGGTGATCCTGTTGAAGTGATGCTGGGCGAAAGTGCGAAGCCGGCTGATCGTGAAGCGTTACGCCATGCATTAGGGCTTGACCTCCCCATTCATCAGCAACTTGTTAACTACTTTGGAAACCTGCTGCAATTCGACCTCGGCACATCACTTCACTCCAAACGCCCCATTACTGAACTACTCGCTGAACGCCTTCCAGCAACATTTCAACTGGCAGTCGCAGGCTTGCTGGTCGCAGTCATCATTGCTTTTCCTTTAGGGATAATTGCTGCTATCCGGCGTAATACCTGGTGGGATCACGGCGCAATGGGAGTTGCACTCATCGGCGTATCCATGCCCAACTTCTGGCTAGGCCCCCTACTTATCCTGGTTTTTTCACTCTGGCTCGGCTGGCTGCCCGTCAGTGGCCATGAGAGCTGGGCAGCTTTGATTTTACCCGCGATCACACTAGGCACGGCAATGGCAGCTATTTTATCAAGAATGATACGCGCCGCCCTGCTTGAAGTGATGGATGAAGATTTTATTCGCACAGCTCGCGCCAAAGGACTCAAAGAGCGTCGCGTTGTTTTAAAACATGGTTTAAGCAATGCCTTGCTACCCGTTATTACCATTCTGGGTTTGCAACTTGGCGTACTACTTGGCGGTGCTGTAATTACCGAAATTGTTTTTTCATGGCCCGGAATTGGTCAATTAACAATTGATTCAATCAATCGTCGCGATTACCCCGTTGTGCAAGCCTGTATTTTGGTGATTGCTCTCACTTATGTTGTTGTTAATACATTGACTGATGTAGTTTATGCGTTGATTGATCCACGCATCCGACTTGGAAACTCATAACGGTGCGCTTCTACATTCCACTCGCAATCGTCATTTTATGGCTGTTTTTTGCTCTATTCGGCTCCCTGCTCCCACTTCAACCAAATTTAGTCAATCTCACTGAAATATTAACACCACCCAACATAGAGGCATGGCTGGGTTATGATGATCTTGGACGACCCCTTTGGGATCGTCTGGTGATGGGTGCAAAGAGTTCATTTTATGTCGTATTCTGGGTGATTTTAATCTCCACAGTGGTAGGAACACTCGTTGGCGCTTTTAGTGCCTATATTGGCGGATGGTGGGATCACCTTATTGTGCGAATCATTGATATATTCCTCGCTTTTCCTGGCATTCTTCTTGCCATCGCCATGGCAGGCTTAATGGGTCCAGGTATAGATAATGTTGTTATCGCACTTTGCACAGTCGGTTGGGTTGGCTATGCACGTCTCTCTCGTGCCCAAGTGCTTTCTATCAGACAAAGAGAGCATGTGCAGGCCGCAGAAGCACTCGGCATCCCCCCTTTTCAGATTGTAATTCGACATCTACTGCCACTGATTATGGCTCCATTGATTGTTGAAGCCACATTCGGTGTCGCTGCCGTAATTATCGGTGAAGCAGGGCTTTCATTTCTTGGCTTAGGCATTCAGCCCCCCGATGCATCATGGGGTAGCATGATTCGTGATGGCGCAAGATACATGTTAGTCGCACCTCATATGGTAATTATTCCAGGAATTGCTTTAATGCTGGTGGTACTTGCAGTAAACTTGCTCGGCGATTACTTACGAGATCGACTCGATGTTAAACAGAGGAAAATATAATGAAAATAACAAATAAAGTTTTAGCCGTACTGATTAGTAGCTCATTTGCTTGCAGCGCAGTCAGTGCCGGAATTATGGTCAAACAGAAAAGTGGCGATAATATTGAAGCTCATATTTTTCAAAGTGGTACATATATAAATCAGCAAAATGGCACTCTGTCCGCCATTATTGATTTCAACAGTAACAACTGCACACAACTCAATCACAGTGAAAAATCGTACTTTATGGGTGACTGCAAAGGCATGGCACCAGCTTTCAAGAGTTTCATGTCCAGTAAAGTCGAAGAAGGCAAAGCTGCAATGAGCAGTGAAGACCAAGCCTATATGAAGCAAATGATGGAGCAGATGTTACCAAAACAGAGTGATGTAAAAATCACCGTAAAAAAAGAGGGTTCAACCTCTATACAAGGCTATGATTCTGATCTGTATGTATTAAAGGTAGGTGATGAAAAAGTCAGCGAAATATGGGTTTCAAAGGCATTAGAGAAAGATATTTCCAAAGAGATTGATATTAAAAAACTGGATAAACTATCCAAAGAGTTCAAAGAGACAATGGGCGGCATGCAAGAAGCCATGTTCGGCAAAAAAATGAAAGATCCTGAAAAAGATGCAGAAGCGACGTTAGATGATAAAGGCTATTTTATTAAACGAATCAAGTACGGTAACGGTATGTTTGCAGCGACTCCAGATATGCCTCAAAAAACTAATTCCAAGGATGACACAATACGTGATGAGCAAGAGGTCATTTCAGTAGAAAAAAAGAAATTTGACCTTGCAAAATACTCGGTTCCAAAAGATTATCAAGCGGCCACCTCATGGAAAGACTTTGTAGAATCATCAATTAAAGGATTTTAAGCTTTCTTTAAGAACGTTCACAAAATAAATAATTTTTAAAACAGATTGAATAGCGGCGCATTATCACTGATAATGCGCCGATGTTGTAAAACAACAAAAGTTTATGGTGACTTGTATCGGTCTTCTCGCAACGCTACGCTGTGAACCCCGCCAGACTCGGAAGGGAGCAACGGCAGCAGCAGATGCGTGTGCCGGGATTCGGCGGGTACAAGTTGCCACCCATATACTCTTAAGCTTGGAAATTAGCAAGCTTTAAAACAGGTGCAGCTATGGGTTATCAAGTGCTGGCGCGTAAATGGCGCCCAGGCATCTTTAGCGAAATGGTCGGTCAGACTCATGTACTGCGCGCAATCACCAATGCGCTGGATAACGACCGCCTGCACCACGCCTACCTTTTTACGGGTACCCGGGGCGTAGGTAAAACAACCATTGCCCGCATTTTTGCCAAGTCACTCAACTGTGAAGCGGGGGTCAGCTCGACTCCATGCGGTCAATGTAGTATTTGCCAAGAGATTAATGACGGACGTTTTATTGACCTGATTGAAGTTGATGCCGCCTCTCGTACCAAAGTGGAAGATACCCGAGAGTTACTTGATAACGTACAATACGCAGCAACGCGCGGTCGCTACAAAGTATACCTTATTGACGAAGTGCATATGCTATCAACGCACAGCTTCAATGCACTACTAAAAACTCTGGAAGAACCACCACCTCACGTCAAATTTTTACTTGCAACAACCGACCCGAAAAAACTACCTGCCACCATTCTTTCTCGTTGCTTGCAGTTCAACCTGAAACGTTTACCTCCAGAGCTGATTCAAGAGCATTTAAGCTATGTGTTGACAGCTGAAAAAATTGAAGCAGAAAACAGCGCATTAAAGCAACTTGCGCGTGCTGCTGATGGCAGTATGCGCGATGCACTCAGCCTGCTTGATCAAGCCATAGCATACAGCGGTGGCCAACTAACGACCGCTCAAATGCATGAGATGCTTGGCACCATTGAACAAACACATGTATTAAAATTGGCACAAGCACTCGCCGAAAACAGTGCAGAAGCTTTGCTAGGCTGCGTTCACCAACTCGCCGAGCAAGCCCCGGATTTTAATGGCGTACTCGCTGATCTGATTGCCCTGTTTTATCGTGTTGCACTGCAACAAACCGCTCCATCGGCTTTTAGTGATGATGAGGATAATAGAGAGATTATCGTACAGCTTGCAGAAAATATATCACCACAAGATGTTCAGCTTTATTATCAAATAGCCTTAATGGGTCGACGAGATTTATCCTTGTCACCCGACTTACGCACGGGTTTCGAAATGATCATGTTACGTATGCTGGCATTCAGACCTGTACCTGCATCAAATACGACTCCAAACTCAGAAAAAAACATACAACCCACCGCTGCAGTTCCACAAAAAAAACCGGCACTGGCTGCATCACTGAATATAAAAACTCAAAAACCACCCAAAGCTCCAGAGCAGCAACCTGAAGCACCCGTTCTCAGCCCAGCAAAACAGGCGATTGCAGCCGCTAAAGAGTTAGCAAAATCTAAACCTTCAAAGCCAGAAGTGACACCCCCCCTTAAAACTTCTAGGCAAAAAATACAGACTCAACCCGCAGCTTCTCCTTCAGACGATTGGCATACCATCGTTGAGTCATTACAATTAACAGGCCTGGTTCAACAACTGGCACTTAATAGTTTGTATAAAAACCGTGACGGCAATACGATAACCTTGCAAGTTGATCGTAATGGTGAGCGATTACGCAGCCCACAATTGATCGAAAGGCTGGAAAAGGCGTTACAACACTACTTCAGTGCTCCAGTAAAACTTATATTTGAATCAAAAGACCAGCTGAAAAGTGAACCAGCAACATCACTCAAAACAGAAACACCCGCTGTACGCCAGCAACGTAAAGCGGATGAGCGTTTAGAAATGGCCAAACAATCCATTTCTGAAGATGCTCATGTTAAAGCACTGCAAGATAGATTTAATGCCAGAGTCGTTACTGACTCAATAAAACCACTTCCCTAGCCCGAACAAGTTACATTATAAAAGGAGACTGCTATGAAAAATTTAGGCAACCTGATGAAACAAGCTCAGAAAATTCAGGAAAATATGCAACAAGCTCAGGAAGATCTTGCAACCATGGAAGTGACTGGGCAAGCAGGGGGCGGCATGGTCAGTGTCATCATGACAGGCAAACATGATGTGAAACGTGTCAGTATTGATGATGCACTCATGGATGATGACAAAGAGATGATTGAAGACCTTCTTGCTGCCGCCGTTAATGATGCCGTACGTAAAATTGAAAAAGAGAGTCAGGAAAAAATGTCCGGCATGACTGCAGGGTTCCCAATGCCTCCTGGTTTTAAAATGCCATTCTAAGCTAATTAAGTGATTGAAAAATATTTATGACTCAAGAACCACTCGTTGCCCAACTTATTGACTCTCTGTGCTGCCTGCCTGGAGTGGGTCCTAAGTCTGCACAACGCATGGCATTTCATCTTTTAGAGCGTGACCGAAATGGCGCACGCCGCCTCGCGCACTATCTGACCGAAGCGGCTGATAAAGTGGGGCACTGCTCAATCTGTAGAAATTTGAGTGAAAAGGAAGTCTGTCGTTTATGTTCCAATGAAAAACGAGATCGCAGCCTGCTTTGTATCGTAGAAATGCCGACCGATGTACAAGCCATTGAGCAATCAACCGGATTTCAGGGGCGATACTTTGTATTGATGGGGCACCTCTCCCCTATTGATGGCCTGGGGCCTGATGAAATCGGCTTAAACCAGCTCGCAACACATCTTGATTCAGGCAAAATAAAAGAAATCATTCTGGCCACCAACCCAACCATTGAAGGTGAAGCCACTGCGCACTACATTGGTGAAATGGTACGCAGTCGACAGATCAAAACAACACGCATTGCTCACGGTGTGCCTCTAGGGGGTGAACTGGAGTTTGTCGATGGTGGAACCTTATCTCATGCCTTTTCCGGAAGGCGTGAAATAGAGTCATCGCCATAAAATGCAATTAAAACGTTACACCGATTACTCACTGCGCGTATTGATCTATTTAGCTGTCAAACAAGGCGAAGTTGTGACTGTTAATGAGATTGCTCAAAGCTATAATATTTCCAGACATCATATTGCAAAAGTAGTATATCAGCTCTCATTGGGCGGGTTCATTCACACAGTACTTGGAAAAAATGGGGGAGCCACCCTTAACAAGCCACCCAGTGAAATTAATATCGGCGACCTCATACGCCACACTGAAGTCAATTTATCCGCATTCGATTGTAATAATTTAACTCAGAACTGTGTTATTTCGGAAATATGCCAACTCACCCAAATTCTGGATCAAGCCACCCAACAATTTTTAAAAGTACTCGATCAATACACACTTGCTGATCTCATAAGCCAGAACAAAAGTGCTTTAGCCGAAGTACTTTTTATAAAAAAAAGGAGTTAAAACATGCTGCAAAATAAAAATAATCTCATCTGGATTGACTTGGAAATGACAGGGTTAGACTCAGATCATGATCGTATTATTGAAATTGCAACAGTCATTACCGACAGCGAGCTTAATACAGTTGCAGAAGGCCCTATTATTGCTGTTCATCAAAGTGATGAAGTGCTCGCAGGCATGGATGAATGGAATACCAAACAACACGGAAAATCAGGGTTGACTCACCGAGTCAAGGCAAGCCAATATACTGAAGTTGAAGCTGAACGAGAAACGTTAGACTTCCTCAAAAAATATGTTCCAGAGAACAGTTCGCCAATTTGCGGCAACAGCATTTGCCAGGATCGTCGCTTCCTATATCGTCATATGAAAGAGCTTGAGAACTATTTTCATTACAGAAATCTGGATGTCAGCACAATCAAAGTGCTTACACAGCATTGGTCACCTGATATTGTAAAAATGATCAAAAAAAGCTCTTCGCACTTGGCAATGGATGATATCAAAGACTCAATTAATGAACTCATCCATTACCGCAAGCATGTTTTTAAAATTTAGTTTTTCTTGAATATTTAGACTTGGGTGCACGTGTCACGCGCTGGCTCCCTTTTTTAGTGGTCACTGGTCTGCGGTATTTCATACCGACTTCTTCCATCAACACGGTAAGATCGCCCTCTTCCAACTCTTGAAATTTTGCAGGTCTAATTTTACGCGGTAAAATAATTGGCCCGAAGCGTACACGCTGCAATCGACTGACCCTGACACCTTGCGACTCCCACAAACGCCGAACTTCGCGGTTGCGCCCTTCTTTTAGAACAACGTGATACCAATGATTAGCCCCTTCTCCACCGCTGTCTACAATATCTTCAAAACGGCCTTTACCATCCTCCAGCATTACGCCATCACGCAAACGCTGCAACATGTCGTTATCAACTTCGCCGAGTATACGCACGGCATACTCTCGATCCATGCCATTCGATGGATGCATCAAACGATTCGCTAATTCACCGTTATTGGTCATTAATATCAAGCCACTGGTATTAAAATCAAGACGACCCACAGCAATCCAGCGCTCACCCGACAGCCGCGGCAAACTGTTAAAAACAGTCGGGCGACCTTCAGGATCACTGCGGGTAGATACTTGTCCAACGGGTTTGTGGTAAGCCAGTACTCGCGTTGTAACAGTTTCACGTTTTTTCAGATGAACCAAACGCCCATCCAGAGTTAATTTATCATCTTCCGAAGCCACATCACCCAGCTTAGCTAACTGACCATTAACCGTGATTCGCCCAGCTCGAATCCAGCCCTCAATTTCTCGGCGTGACCCAAAACCAGACTGCGCCAATAATTTTTGTATTCTCTCTCTCATTATTTCACCTTCGTTACGCTTGTCGCAGCGTTACATTAATTGCTGACAATTCATTTTTAAACTTTTTTTCAATACTATCCAAATCAGAAAGATCTGATAAATCGGGTAATTCATCCAGTTTTTTCAGATTAAAATAGTCAAGAAACTCACTTGTTGTGCCATACAGTGCGGGCTTACCCGGAACCTCTTTATGCCCTACAACACGCACCCATTCGCGCTCCAATAATGTTTTAATAATTGAAGTGCTGACACTAACTCCACGAACTTCTTCAATTTCTGCCCGTGTAATTGGCTGACGATAAACAATCAAAGCCAACGTTTCCAGCAGTGCACGTGAGTAACGTACGGGGCGCTCTTCCCATAGTTTCGATACCCACGGCGCAAGCGATTGTTTGATTTGAATGCGAAACCCGCTCGCAACCTCTTTCAGTTCCATGCCTCGTGATTCATACTCTTCACTCAGCCTATCTAAAACATCATGAATCTCCTGATGTGAAGGTTGATCTTCCGCCTCAAACAGTGCCAATAACCGGTGAACAGTCAAAGGCTGGCCTGCTGTCAGCAGTGCGCCTTCAATGATATTTTTAAGCTGTTGCTGATTCATTCATCGAACCCGCTGTTTTGACATAAATCGGAGCAAACAGATCGTTTTGAATCATCTCAATCAGTGACTCTTTGACCAATTCTAAAATTGCCAGCAGTGTCACGACAACCCCTGCCCGCCCTTCATCCAGAGGAAACAACAATGTAAACTCACAAAACCTGTCATCTCTTAATTGAGTTAATACCTTCGTCATACGTTCCCGCACAGAAAGAGCTTCTTTTTTAATCTCATGGTGAGTAAATAGTTCTGCTCGTGCAATGACATCTTTCAAAGCCAAAAAAATATCAGCCAGCTCAACTGTAGGCACTAATGGGGTTATATTTGTCACTGGAACTTCGGCCTGCACGGGGAAAATTTCTCGCTCAATTCGTGGCAAACAATCAATATCCTGCGCCGCTTGTTTAAATCGCTCATACTCTTGTAAACGCCTGATGAGCTCTGCCCGTGGATCGTCTTCATCTTCGACATCAGATGGTCTGGGCAACAACATTCGTGATTTGATTTCTGCCAACATGGCGGCCATCACCAGATATTCTGCAGCCAACTCTAAATTCATAGACTTCATCAATTCAACATAGCCCATGTATTGATGCGTAATGTCTGCAATGGGTATATTCAGAATATCCAGATTTTGACGTTTGATGAGATAAAGCAACAGATCCAGAGGCCCTTCAAAGGTTTCCAAAATAACCTGTAAAGCATCTGGTGGGATGTATAAATCCTTGGGAAGCTCTGTCACCGCTTGCCCCTCGACCAGAGCAAGTGGTATTTGTGGGCCGAACTCTGGTTTATTCACTGTATACTCAACAATTACTTATAGTTCAGCCCCATAACCTTCTTAATTTCACTCAATGTTTTACGTGCTTCGTCGCGTGCTTCATCACAACCTTCGGCAATAATACTGCGCACAATACTGGGGCTTTCTTCATACTCTTTTGCACGTTCACGAATAGGAGCCTGCTCTTTTATAACTGCATCAATGATATGCTGTTTGCAATCAATACATCCAATACCTGCGCTGCGGCAACCTGCTTTCACCTCTGCACGAATATCATCTTCTGAATAAATTTGATGCCACTCCCAAACAGGGCACTTGTTTGGATCACCTGGATCTGTACGCCTCACACGAGCGGGATCAGTTGGCATTTTACGTATTTTTTGTGTGACTACTTCAGGAGATTCACGCAAACTAATCGTATTACCATACGATTTGGACATTTTTTGGCCATCTAACCCTGGCATTTTTGATACAGGAGCTAATAGTGCTTGAGGCTCTGGCAAAATAATTTTTCCAGAGCCCTCCAGATAACCATAAAGTCGTTCACGATCAGATCGAACAAGATTTTGATTGTCCGCCAGCAGTGCTTGCCCACTCCCTAAAGCTTCAGCATCGCCCTGCTCCTGATAAGCTCTGCGAAAACTATTGTAAAGTTTTGCCTGTTTTTTCCCCAGTTTTTTAATCGCGTTCACTGCTTTTTTTTCAAAATCAGGCTCACGACCATAAAGATGATTAAAGCGCCTCGCAACTTCACGCGTCAACTCAATATGTGCCACCTGATCTTCACCCACCGGCACCTGGCCTGCGCGATAGATAAGAATATCCGCGCTTTGCAGCAGTGGATAACCCAGAAAACCATAGGTATCGAGATCCTTTTCCTTCAGTTTTTCTTGCTGATCTTTATAGCTTGGAACACGCTCCAGCCATCCTAGTGGAGTCATCATGGAGAGCAGCAGATGTAATTCAGCATGTTCAGGAACACGGGATTGAATAAAAATTTTAGCCGCGCTGGGGTTTATACCCACAGCCAGCCAATCAACCACCATATCCCAAACACTTTTTTGAATGATTGATGGATCATCATAATGTGTCGTCAATGCATGCCAGTCTGCTACAAAAAAGAAGCAGTCATACTCATGCTGTAGTGACAACCAATTTTTAAGAACGCCATGATAATGGCCCAAGTGAAGCTTGCCAGTGGAACGCATCCCTGAAAGCACTCGCTGGTTTCGTGAAGGAACTGAATTCAAGAAAGCCTCCGCTTACAATCCCGTAATAAGAAAAATAAAACTTTGAGCCGCCGCAACAATCGGCCCTAATATTTGCCAAAGCACACCAATGAGCAACAAACCGATTAAAATAAATAACCCAAATGGTTCGATACGACTAAACTGCCAAGCCATTGGCCCAGGCAATAGTCCCGTAACAATTCGCCCACCATCAAGCGGCGGTATAGGTAAAAGATTAAGCACCATTAATATAATATTGATTTGTATACCGGCAAGCCCCATTAAAATCAAGGGTTGCAACACCCCTCCTCCTCCATCAATTACGATCGCAATTTTAGCGACAATCGCCCACATGATGGCCATAATCAAGTTAGACGCAGGCCCCGCCAGTGCGACCAATGCCATATCTCGGCGAGGATTTTTTAAATTTTCCCAAGTAACTGGTACAGGTTTCGCCCAACCGAAAAGAAAGCCACTTCCTGATATTAATAACACAACAGGCACCAGTATCGTGCCAATAGGATCAATGTGTTTAATAGGATTAAGGGTTAACCGTCCCAACATCATCGCGGTAGAGTCACCCAAACGCTTGGCCATCCAGCCATGTGCGGCTTCATGCACTGTAATTGCAAACAGCACAGGCAAAACCCAAATAGCTATTGTTTGTATTATATTCGTATCCATAAGCTCAGAGCTTCTTTAATTCATTCCGTATTTTCTAATGAGTAAATACACTGGCATCACCGCGCCCCTGCCTGATCACTTGTGGCACATCATCCATTAAATCAATCACTGTCGTTGGTTCAAAGCCGCAATAACCGCCATCAATAATCAGGTCAACCTGATGACTTAGCGCATCACGCATTTCGTACGGATCCGTTAAAGGCATATCATCATTGGGTAAAATCAGAGTGGAGCTCATCAAAGGTTCACCCAGCTGCGCCAATAAATCGTGAGCAATATTATTCTCAGGAACGCGCAAACCAATCGTTTTTCGCTTTGCGTGGCGCAGGCGTTTCGGCACTTCCTTGCTGGCCTCAAGAATAAAAGTATAAGGGCCCGGTGTCATTGATTTTAACAAACGATAATTTGTATTGCTCACTTTTGCGTATACAGAAATATCTGAGAGATCTCGGCATAACAAGGTAAAATTATGTTGATGGTCTAATTGACGTATCTGCCTGATACGTTCCATCGCATTTTTATTGCCAATAGCACACCCCAATGCATATCCCGAATCGGTCGGATAGACAATAGTGCCCCCTTGCTGAATACATTGAACGGCTTGAGTGATCAAGCGAACTTGGGGGTTATCCGGGTGTATTACGAAAAACTGGCTCATCGGTCACTACAATTCATACCATCAAACGCGCCATTCTGGACTTTCCCACACGGGAGTACAACCCACTGGCATTTTTGGCAAACGCCCGAGTTCGACATATTGTGTATGCGGTCGATGAAAATCAGAACCTTGCGAAGCATACAGATCAAATTTTTGTGCATAAGCCGACATTTTAATGCTTTCATCAAAGCTATGGCTACTGGAAAGCACCTCAATCGACGCACCACCCAATAACTTAAACTCTGCGAGTAACTTACGGAATTTTGTTGCAGTCATTTTGTATCGCGCAGGATGAGCAATGACAGCAATCCCCCCCGCACCACGAATCCAGTTAATGGTCTCTTCAAGCGTCGCCCACTCCGTTGCAACATAACCGGGTTTATTGGAAACCAAAAAGTTTTTAAAAACCTGCTTTTGATCTTTGGCATAGCCTTTTTCTATTAGAAAATAAGCAAAATGGCTGCGGCTAATAACCTCACCATTTGCATGTTTCATGACACCTTCTAGTACATCTGGAATGCCATAAGCTTCTAGGCGACGCGCCATTTCATGGGCTCGCTCTGTGCGTGTATTTCGTATTTTTTTCAAACCTTCATTTAAAATTTGGTTTGTATGATCCACACACAAACCTACAATATGCAATAGATATTTGTTCCAAGTGACTGATATTTCAACACCAGGTACAACTTTCAGGTCATGATTTTTTGCTGCCAACAATGCTTCAGGAACTCCTGAAAGCCCATCGTGATCAGTCAACGCCAAGACATCTACACCACATTTAGAGGCGCGCGCCACCAGCTCAGTAGGCGTAAGCACACCATCTGAAGCAATAGAGTGACTATGAAGATCGTAACAAAGAGCGCTATTTTCTAACACGTAGGGTTTGTTTCACGTATAATCTGCGTTCGATTTTTATAAACTAACTGATAGACGAGCAAAGATGAAATTCCTGTTTGATTTTTTCCCTATTGTACTCTTTTTTATCGCTTATAAAACTTACGATATTTATGTCGCCACAATCGTTGTCATTGTCGCATCATTTGTTCAAGTTGCCGTGCACTGGTTACAACACCGCCGCTTTGAAAATATGCACTTAATCACTCTGGCTCTGGTTGTTGTGATGGGTGGAGCCACACTTTTGCTGAAAAATGAGCTCTTCATCCAATGGAAACCCACTGTAATCAACTGGTTATTTGCTGCGGTATTTATAGGCAGTCAGTTTTTCTTTGGGAAGAAACCTATCATGCAACGCATGCTGGGAAAAGCGGTTGGTCTGACCGATGCCCTCTGGATTCAACTTAATCTGGCCTGGGCGATCTTTTTTATCATTTCAGGCTTGGCGAACCTTTATGTTGTTTACAATTACGATATGGATGCTTGGGTTAATTTCAAACTATTTGGAATGATGGGAATGACTCTGGTATTTATCGTCGCCCAAGGTATCTGGCTCGCCAAACATATGAAAGCAGTGGAAGTTGAAAAGTAATGTTATACGCCATATTTTCACAAGACGTAAAAAATAGCTTGCCTCTGCGAAAAAATTCACGATCAGCTCATATTGAACGCCTAAACAAGCTGAAAGAACAAGGGCGGCTCATTATTGCTGGGCCTCACCCAGCCAGTGACAGCAATGAGCCCGGTGAAGCAGGTTTTACGGGCAGCTTGGTCATTGCTGAATTTACAACGCTACAAGAAGCAGAAATTTGGGCGAATGACGATCCTTATTTGCAAGCGGGCGTCTACAATCAAGTCACTATTAAGCCGTTTAAAAAGGTTTTACCTTAAATCAACTTGAATACAAAAAAGCCTCAAAATAAACGCGCACTGTTTTGGCATGATGTGGCTATTTTTTCAATCATGGCCATACTTGCTGGCTGTGGTTTAATCTATGAATACCTGCTTTCACACTACGCCGGTCGCATTTTAGGTACAGTAGCAACCTCCATTTTCATCATGATTGGCATCATGATCGTGGCAATGGGAATCGGTGCATTCCTTGCACGCATATTTAAAGACTGCTTTACCGCATTTGCCTGGCTTGAAGTTGCAATCGCGCTGCTCGGGGCAACAGCCGTTTTAATGATCGCCGTTATCTTTTCATTAACACACTTAATGCCACAAATTATCGCCGATGTATATGGCCTGCCCCCTGACCTGGCACCCACCGGTGGCATCATACAAGGGATGATTGCATTTACTAAAATAACACCTTATCTGTTTGGTTTTATTTTGGGGCTGATGATTGGTATGGAAATCCCCCTCATTGCCAAAGTACGTGAAAAACTTTATGGCGAGCACTTAGAGAACAACACAGGGTCTATTTATGGTATTGATTATATTGGCGCAGGTGTGGGCGCTGCACTGTGGGTGACCTTCATGCTGGCCATTGATCCTTATCGCGCAGCAATCATCACCGCCTCTGCCAATATTGTTGCAGGCTTGTTGTTCCTCGCACTATACAGAAAGCGCATCCGTTTCAGCCGACTGCTACTCGCTCTGCACGGCATTGTGGTCGTCGTTATCATCATCATCGCAAATCACGGGTCGAACTGGGATAAAGCAATGGAAGATATGCTTTATCAAGATAAAGTGATCTATCGCATGAACACAAAATATCAACATATCACCATAACAGAACGCACTATGGATCCTGCCAAGCCCCCTGTGCTGACCCTTTACATTAATGGCAGAACACAATTTGCCAGCAATGATGAACATATCTACCATTCCATGCTGACCTACCCCGCGATGGCAGCTTCAGCACGACATGAGAAAATACTCATAGTCGGCGGGGGCGATGGTCTTGCACTGCGTAATGTACTGCAATGGAACCCTGAAAAAGTGACACTACTGGATCTCGACGAACAGGTGATTCAGTTTTTTTCAACGCCTCTTGAAGAAAATGGACGTTTTATTAATGAACCTTTGCTTAAATTAAATGACTACTCTTTTTCTGACCCACGCGTTGAAATTCGTATAGGTGATGCTTACTTGAAAGTGGATGAACTCCTTTCCGAAAACCGCTTTTTTGATACAATCATTGTTGATCTTCCGGATCCCAGCCATCCAGATCTAAACAACCTGTATTCAGCTCGGTTTTATGCCAAACTGGGTAACTTATTATCGGGGGATGGTGCAATATCAATACAATCAACGTCACCGTACCATGCCAAAAATGCCTTCTTGTCAATTGGAAAAACAGTCAAACATGCAGGCTTTAGAAACGTTGATCAATATCACCAAAATGTACCCAGCTTTGGAGAGTGGGGCTGGACAATTGCAACTAAAAATGGCATTTCAGCCAGACAACGCTTGAAAAATATGGAGTCACTCCCAATTAATGATGGCTGGATAACAAAAGGTATCATACTGGCATCATTTGAATTTGGTCGTCACTACTTTGATGGATTGGATCAAATTAAAATAAATCGATCCGGTTCAAATACTGCGTACCTATATCACCACCAAGCATGGGAACAGGAGCAGGGAATTTATGAACATTAATCTTGGAGACAAAATAACAAAGTGAAAAAAATAGAACATTTTATTGAAGCCCTTATTTTCAGCAGCCGCTGGTTACTGGTTCCTTTTTATCTGGGTCTCGTCGCTTGTATCGCCCTGCTTTTGGTTAAATTTATCAAAGAGTTTGCAGGTTTTGTGGTCACTGTTTTTACTGGCACAGGATCAGATGTCGTTATAGGTGTGTTGACACTTATTGATGTTGTGATGATTGCCAATTTATTATTAATTATTATTTTTGCTGGCTATGAAAATTTTGTATCAAAAATTGATGTAGAAAACAGTGAAGATAAACCCAGCTGGATGGGCAAGGTCAGTTTTTCAGACCTGAAAATGAAAATGATGGGCACTATCATTGCCATCTCTGCAATCGAACTGCTGAAAGCTTTTCTTACTGTGGATAACATGTCAAATGAAGATCTTGCCTGGCAAGTCGGGATTCACATGACCTTTGTTGTCTCTATACTATTGTTTGCAGCATCAGACTGGTTGACTGCTAATAAAAAAGGGAAATAGATCATCGAATATTTAGCAACCCCATAATATGTCTTGACAACAAACACCAATACCCCATATTATGTCTACATCATCCTGTAAGGAGAAATCATGAACAACCTAGAAAAACTGAAGGAACTGGAATCTACTTTAAATGGCACACAGACTGAAGAAGGTTTGAACTTTGGAGCTGAAATAATTCCAGGTGAGGTCGATGTACTGCAAGTCACCGTACAAGACCGAGAAGAGTTTCCGATCTATATCACCTTAGATGAAAGCCAGATTCTCTGTGTGACCCACTTATGGCAAGAGTCTGAAGTTAAAAAAGAGCTGCGTGAAGAGTTGCTTGATGCCCTTTTAACCATGAATGTACCGATGCCACTCTCTTCTTTTTCTAAAGTAGGCAGCCAGTATATTCTTTTTGGTGCTCTGACAAGTACCTCTTCGATTGAAGATATTAAATATGAGATATCAGTGCTCAGTGAAAATACACTGGATGCCATCGAAGCCGTCAATGACTATTTGAAATAAACCCGATTTTTTTAGGAGACAATACTTATGAGCATATTAAAACAACTTTGGACAGCCGTTCGTGGCACAGCAACAGAAGCCGGTGAAGCCATCGTCGATACCCAAGCGATTCGTATCATGGAGCAAGAGATGCGTGATGCCAAAAAACATCTGAATCAAGCCAAAGAGAACCTGACTAAAGTGATGGCTGAAAAAATGGGTGTAGAGCGTGAAGTGACCCGTTTGAAAAAAGAGATTACAGAGCATGAAACTTATGCAAGCCAAGCACTTGATAAAGGTGATGAAGAACTTGCCATCGAAATTGCTGACAAAATCGTTGAATTTAGTAACGAACTTGAAGCACAAGAAGAGTTATTCTCCAGTTACGGCAATAGCATCAACAACCTGAAAAGCACGATCAAAACCACTGAGCGTAATGTTAAATCACTGGATCGTGAACTGTCAGTTGTTAAAACGACTGAGAGTGTACAAAAAGCCAGCTCAGCGGCCGCAGCAAAGTTTTCAGGCAGTAACTCTGCCATGACTTCAGCCACAGCATCACTTGAGCGTATCAAACAAAAGCAGCAAAAACGTAGCGATCAGATGAGTGCTGCAATGGATCTGCAAAACGAAACAGATGGCGGTGATCTGAAAGCACGAATGAAAAAAGCCGGAATCGTCAGTGGCGGAGCATCCAGCAATGATGTGTTAGCACGCCTCAAAGCTAAAAAAGATAAAAAAACTAAAAAGTCATAAATCTGGTTAACTAAATAAAGGTATGGTCAGGCATGAGCTTCTTTAAAAGTCTGTTCAACCGCGAGGAGGATAAGTCCCCTTCTCGCCAACTTGAACACCCCAAAGACCTTCAAATTAACGACATCATCAAGTTCAGTTTTACCGCTCAATCAGGCATCAGTAATGAAACCTTCAAAGTGAAGGCGATCAAAACCTACGATTTAGGTGGCGATAGCAAAAAGAAGACTCTGTTTACCCTTGAGGGTGGCCAGTCTATTTTTGATTTGGCAGTCGTTAATGAGCGTGGTCAGGATTTTTTAGAAATATCACAATCCGTGTTGCCTGATACTGTCGAACAAGTTTTTGATATTCAACAATTTGCCCAAATATTTGATTCAGACTCTGGAGTCAATCACGTACTGGAGCGCATGGGTGAACCCGACCACATCAACGGCTGGACAACCTCTCTCTACCGCCAGGAAACGGGGCATCAAGCCTACCTCCATGCTGGAGACTATAGAGAACGTGTACTTTCTCGACTTGAAGATGGCAGTGAAGAGTTTGACTACTATTTATTGGTGAGTGATGACCGTCAATTCAGTATCCAGATTGAAGTGCATGATGGTGGCCGTACTGAAGTGAAATTAACAGTCTACTTGCCTATCAGTAAAATTGAAGAGCTCTGGCCTTCAAAATAATCCGCAAAGGTTATTAAATTGGTCAAAAAAAAACTGCCACAAAACTGGAGTCGCTCGGCAAAAAGCATTCGAGCGATTCAACTTGCTTTCGAGTTCAGCGGCAATATTCCACATATTATTCGTGATGAAGCCAGCAAACTGGGTTTGAGTCCCTCTGATCAAATCAGGAAAATTATTGGTTTGGAAGTCACACCGCCAAAGCGCCCTCGCCTTACAATTTCACTTAATCAGAAAGATTATCAATCTTTAGCCACTCGATATTGCCTGTCACCGGACGATAAAGAGAGCATCAGAGAAGCCATTCGCAACGATTTAATTGAATTTGCAGAAAAAGCCCAAAACGAATAGCATACAAAGCGTTCTGCAATAATCTTGCAGTAACAATATATTATGGAGATAACCTTTTGAACAATTTGAGAAACCTGTCGCAAGTGTTTTTCATTGTTTGCCTGATGCTGGTACTACAAGGCTGCGGCAATCAATATGAAGAGAAGGTTGCTGAAAATTATCAAATGACCGCCCAGCGCATTAGTGATCTTGGCAAATCATTGGATAATAAACAACTGCGTAATGCACTCATCGCTAAAAATTATGCTGACAAACTTATCTATCAGCAACCCGATATGGCAGATATTGCCGATATGCTTGGGCGCGATGCAACTTCTTCTGGTACCCCTTACACAGCACTGAATACCCGCCTTCAAGCGGTCAAGCAAACACCAGAGAATGAACAAGCATTCAATGCATCAATCAATGAACTGAATAATTTATGGGTTGCCTCTGATCCCATCATTTTTAATGATTCACTCCTGGATATTGTCAATACACTGGCTGACCTCTCAGATGGCAAACTCCCCCGAGTCAATATTCCTAAAAAACAAGCTGGTGAGCTTACTACGCCTGGCAACCAATTGGTCGGAAACCCCGGTTACGGCGAATGGAAAACAGACTCTTCGGGCACCTCTTTTTGGGAGTGGTATGGCCAATACATGATGCTCAGCACAGTGGCTAACGCTGTATTTGGTGGCGGCTTTGGTTATAATCGAGGCTTAATCAATCGTGACAACTGGCACAGTCGTCAAAATTACAGCTACCATCAAGATTATGGACGCTCCTCATACGGTAGCGCATCAGATCGTGCGGGTTGGGAAAAAAACAAAGGCAGCCTGGCAAAAAAAGGAATTAAAACGCCTCCAGCCAAAAAATATGGCAGTATTGCTGGTCAAAAACGTCAAAGTAATTATGCGGCAAACCGTGGCTCATCATCCAAACCCAGTGGTTTTGGAAGTGCTTCAAAGCGCGCTTCAACTTATTCATCCTATTCCAGTAGCAGCCGTGGAACTTCATCTGGTTCACGCGGTTTAAAACGTGGCAAGTAATCGACTTTCGAGAGAATGAAAATGGAAAACTTTATCAATATTGATGCGATCACACTAGGCTATTATTTTCTTGATTTCATAGTCGTTGTTGCAATGCTGGCGGGTGTGAAATTAATGATGGGGTTGGTCGCAAGCGTTTCAAACGAACAATCCAGGCAAGCAAACCCTGCACTCGGGATCGCAAAAGCAGGAGCGATTATTGCTATTGCTATCATGCTGATGGGCGTACTTTCAGGTGATATCAGTACCAGCCTACTGGATGAGTTAATACTCATACTTGTTTATGGCGTATCTGGTATTTTTCTAATGTGGCTCACCCGCATTGTATTTGATCGAATTTCCCTGCCTCACATCTCAATTCAAAGTGAGATAATGAAAGGTAATATTGCTGCGGGACTGGTTGATGCCGGCAACATGATCGCAACAGCCATCATTATTCGCGCCGTTATGACTTGGGTCGATGGCAGTGCACTGAGTGATATTTTTATGGTTCTTGGGGGATTTTTGTTATCACAGATTCTACTGCTACTTGCTACGTTATACCGCAGTAAACTATTCGTCTCTCGTCACCCTGGCGGCTCTATTCACCAAGAGATTGAAAAGAATAACATCGCCCTCGCCTTGCGCTTTTCTGGGTATCGTATCGGTGTCGCACTGGCTGTGACGGCGGCCTCCGGCATGGTTGCTTATATTGAAGATAGCTTAACGATTCAAGCGGTACTCTGGTTTGTTGTGGCTTGCATTATGTTTCTATTATTAACGGGAGCTGCTGCTATCACTCGTAAAGTGGTCCTTGCCGGTGTTGACGTTGCTTTAGAGGTCGATAAACAAAAGAATGTTGCGGTGGGAGCCATTGAAGCTGCGATCTATCTAGCGATTGGCTTTCTCTTGGCTGGATTGTTTGCTTGAAATAGCTGCGCATAAATCAGCAATCGTTTGACGTAACATCTCAATCGCTTGGGCACGCCCTTGCAAATTTAATAGCGATACTACTTCAGACCATCTCCTCTTTTGCAAAACTTTTGTCACAAGTAGAGAGCGTTGCATATCGTTTAATAAACCATGACCTTTTGATTCGGTTAATACGCAGACAGTCAATTTCCATAATGGCAACAGTGTGACTTCATAGCCACGTTTGGAAAAAGCAAATGCTTTTATATCACGCCACTCTTCACAATCAATCTGGTCTTTTATACAAACTTTATTTTTTACCAGATTGAACATCAACATTGAAGCAATTTCAGGCTCTAAGTCACACAAAGATTCTGACAGCAAGTGAGGAAAGCAGATGGACAACTTCTGACGTGCTTGTTGATATAAGCTTTCCCCTTTACTTGTTAATGGTTTTAATACCATCACAGCATGACTGCCGCTCACATGCTCTCGTTTCAACCCCAAATGAACGGGATGATAATCAGAATTTCCCCAAAACCGAATAAGTTCACAAGTTGCGCCGAAGCTGGCTCCGATATAATCAAAGCCTTCAACTTTTGCCATTTTTGTAACTTCGGAAAGCAGCTGCGTTCCAAGCCCTCGCCCATGCAACTCTGGATGAACAGCAATACGCATAATACGTGCACACTTCAGTTCAGGCGCATTAACAAGCCCTGCATGTGCAGCCAGTGATTGCGGTATAAGATGTCCTTGTACTCGACGATGACCTTCGTAAATTGCTTTGCTTAATATGCCATCTAAACCGCCTTCTTGTGACACCAGTGCTGTTGCCACAATAAAACCTTCATGGCGCAACACATAAACCGATAAATTGGGCGCATCCAGTAGATGGCGTAAATCATTGGGTCGTGTTCGGTAGTGTGCGAATACAAGCAGTCCAAACAGTTGGGAAAGCATGCTTTCATCATTCACCAGCTCATCACGATTAATGCGTTCAACAATAGAGTTGCTTGGACTTGCCCTATCCACCTGATCTATAGGCGCATAAGATGCGTCTAACATTAAAGCCCGAAAAATAAATCGCTCAACAGGATCATTTTCATCAAAGCGAACGGGCTGCTTTAAATGAACTGTTTTCCATCCTGGTGTACGTTGATCCAATATTTTATGAAAGCGTAAAAAAAAGCCCCGACCGGTTCCTTCATAACCGTGAACAGTCGTTGAAAAAACAATTCTGGAATATTTTTTCAATAGATTTTCCAGCATTGGCACCGGAATTGCCGCCGCTTCATCAACCAACAACAGATCAGTCTGTGGTTTTGATTGACATAATTCGTCAGGGGGTATAAAGACCAGCTTTGTTGCTGGTTCTGGAAATAGTGAAGCGGCATGTTCAAAGAGTATCGCTACGGCCTCTTTACGCGGTGCAGTGACAATAATACGTTGCACGCCTTGCTGAAATAGCTCTGCTGATGCCATCCCTAATGCAGCTGATTTACCGCGCCCACGATCTGCATTTAAAACAATGGGACGGCGACGACGACCTGTTGCTACCTTGATCACGGCATCTATAGCTCGTTGTTGATCCGCTGTTCGACTTGTTACTTTATTACTCTTTTTATGTAAGGCGGGAAGCGCGCTGCTTAATAGTTGGTTTCTCTCTTGTTTTAACAATGTTATATTTGAATCACTGGCAATCACATGAGAAAAGCGCTTTAAAAAACGTCCTTTAATATCAGTTGTTTGATAAGGAATATTTATAAGACGCGTATATTCAGGGTCATTAAACAGTGGCCATTCACTCAATTTTGGCACCAATAATACGAGCACTCCACCACCATGTACCGTACCCGCAACAGCGCCTAAAACATCTGGATTCAGACCCGACCAAGCATCCACAACAACTGCATCAAATTCTTGGCCTAACACTTTTTTTGCTTGCTTATTAGTGAGCGTATTCACGCCATCAGGCGGGCTATCTGACACCCATAATGTAGAAGAAAAACCTGAATCATCAAGCAGCTTTTTTGCATTATCCTGACACCACTCATGTTTACCAGAAAAAACCAGACAAGAGCGGCGATTCGTCATTATTAAGTATCTTTAAAAAGGCCAGACCAAGGGTGCGATAAGTATGGTAATCGCTCCAACTATTATTGTTAAAGGAATACCAATTTTTAGATAATCTTTAAATTGATAGCCGCCAGGGCCCATCACCATTAAGTTTGTTTGGTAACCAATAGGTGTCGCAAAGCTTGCCGATGCAGCCACCATAATGGCAATTAAAAAAGGCATGTAGTTCACATCAAGGTTCTGCGCCGTTTGCAATGCAATTGGAAACATTAATACAGCCGCAGCATTATTTGTGATCATGGCCGTAAATATTGCGGTAATCAAAAATATCATGCTTAACGCAACCCAAGGGTTTCCTGCTGTAAAAGAGATGAGAAGTTGCGCTATTTGCTCAGCGGCTCCGCTGACTTGCATTGCTTGCCCGATTCCAAACGAAGCCGCAATAACGATTAAAACCATCCAGTCAACATTACGCCTGGCACTTGATGCGGAAACACAGCCTGTCAATATCATCAAACCTGCGGCTAACATTGAGGCTTCCAGCATACTCAGGATGTTAAACGTTGCACAAGCCACCATACCAATGAGAATTACTAAAGCAATCGCAGATTTTTCATGTCGAGGCGGAGTTGAATCTTCTATTTTACTGACAAGAAAGAAGTCTTTTGAGTTTTTTTCCTGATCAGCAAATGAGTGGTGGCATTCTAGTAACAAAGTATCACCTGGGCGCAGTACAATATCACCAATTTTTTCATTAATGTGCTCACCATTACGGGCAACAGCAATGATTGCTGCATTATATCTTGTACGAAACCGCCCTTCACGAATACTTTTTCCAACCAAAGGGCAACTATCTGAAACAACAGCTTCAACCAGTGACCGATCAGTACGTGGAGAGTTTAATTTAAAGACCTGATCCGTTGCAGGTGTTAACCCTCGAATTTTGTGTAAATCAACGACAGACTCTACAACCCCTGTAAAAATCAGTCGATCATTCTCTTTTAAATGCTCATAAGAGGAAACAGCCGGCATAATATGACCTTCACGATCAATTTCCATCAAATACATACCAGGCAGATTACGCAATCCAGCATCATTGATACTTTTTCCTGCAAGCGAACTACCTTCCTCCACCAACATTTCGACAATGTAAGAGCGAGAATTAGCCAGTTGGGCAATTGCAGACTGGCGCTCAGGTAATAGCCATCGGCTAAACAACAAAACGAATAACATCACGGCAATTACAACAGGCACGCCCACCCAGGCAATTTCAAACATTCCCAAGCTGGCATGATCAGTCTCCGAAACTAATAAACCATTGACCACCAGATTAGTGCTGGTACCGATCAGCGTACAAGTTCCACCTGCAATGGCTGCATAACTCAGAGGAATCATGAGCTTGGAAACGGCAAACTGGTATTTTTTCGCCCATTCACTCACGACAGGAATTAACATGGCAACAACAGGTGTATTGTTCATGAAAGCACTCATCACGGCAACGGGAGCCATCAATCGGCTTTGTGCATGTTGAAGTGATTTCGGCTGACCTAAAAGAGTCGGAACAAATGAGTTTATTGCGCCAGTTTCCCGCACTCCTGCGGCAACGACATACAACATTCCAATCGTAACCATACCTTCATTTGAAAGACCAATCAGCGCTGCTTGTGGTGTCAGCACACCACTTAATAAAAGAAGTGTTAACCCACCGACCAGCACCATATCTGGTGCCAGTCGTGTCAAGCTCAGGATACCAAAACAGAGCGCAATAACACTTAACGTGAACCAGGCTTCCCACATCATTGCTAAATATAGGCTCGCTTAAATTGTTCCAGAAATTCATTCAGCATATTTTCAGGTAAATTATTAATACCCGCAGCAGCTTTACGTCCGCCTCCCGTTGGAAAACTGCGGCATAACAAATCAGCACCATCCTTATTTGAAAAAGGGGCTCTGACACTGACAAGATAACCACCGTCACTTCGCTCAGTGAGCAGTGCATGAGCCCGATTTGGATTTTCACTTGCAAGTTTGTTGGCATAAACACCACTCACACGTCGCGCCCAAACTTCATTAGGAAATAGTAAAACAGCATGTGCATCATCGGCTTTCATCATTTTGATATTTTCAGCCTTCTGCATATCCTGGCGATAACCATCACACAAGCTTTTATAAGCATCTGACTCTTTTTCAATAAACTCAAAAGGTGACTCATAAGGCCGAATCAAATTAAATAATACAGTCGGCGTAAAATGCAGATCATCTAATGAAGCTCCGTATGCATTATAGTTCATACACTCTCCCAACTGGCGGAGTAGAATTTTTTGTTCGCTATTTAGTGACTTACCTACTTGCTCTGCCGTTACAGCCAGGTTATCCCCATATGCTCCAACGACGGCCCAATCAGAAAACTTTCCATTTAAATATTGATTGACAAGTATGCTGGTACAAACATCTGAAGATGGATTAATCATTGCATCCAGACGCTCATTTTCAGGAATGTCACCGGCAAAATGATGGTCAAAGTATTGAACTTTGACACCTGTATTTAATAGCCTTAATAAACTTCCCCTATTCTTATCCAGCGAGATATCCAATACAGTTACAAAATCACCCGCGTCTGCATCAACACGATTCAGTAACGCAATATCTCTTTTTACACCTGTTACAAGCTGACTTGCCTGTGGGCTTTCCAGTCTGAGCTGTTGCAGAGCACAAATACCATCCGCATCACCATTAAATACATCGCAATATTTCATTAAAAATTTTCCAAAACAGTAAAAAACCGCTTTTCCAGTTGCCTATTAAGTTCATCGGGTACCAAACCTACTGCATACCAAGAGTGTTCAATCTCCAAGCGTGTAGAGTTTTTATCTTTTGGTTCACTATTTTTCATCTCATCCGCCAGAATAGCCACTTGATACTGCATTCGTTCCAGCTTGACCTCTTCCGGCGACGGAACGCCAGCAAGAACCTCCAAACGTAAACAGAGCTTCTCTTTTGCTAACTGATTTGATTGGCAATACGCATCAATATCAGCAGTGATATCCTCACCAACTTTATGCCTATCAAGAGAAGATTTTGTATTTTCATAACGCATGACTATCGCGGCATCAATAGCTGAGCTCTGGCTTTCGAGTGCGTTCCATTGTTCATCAATCGCTAATATTTTATCTTCTAAATCAGCTTTCTCAATATTGGCACTCACGACTTCTCCTAATAGTTTTTCAAGGTCGCTGCATATTTTGTGTTTTAATTTCAGTTGTTCTTTTTTAATTTTCTTTTGATTTTTAATATAGTTATTATAATTTACTTCAAATTGCTCGCATACACTTTCAAAGCGTTGGCTGGATGATTTAAACTCTTTTTTAGGCACAGCACCTAACTGTTGCCACTTATCTTTTAAATCTTGAAATTTTTCGACCTCGACTTGAATCAACTCCACATCGTTCTTTGCTAAAGATGAAATTTCATCACATAAAATCTCTTTTGCTGTCAAATTATTCAACTGCTCTTGATGTGCTGCCTCATTTTTTTCATCACGACGATCGAATATATCATCACAAATAACACGTAAATCTTTCCAAAGAGCTCTGTCATCTAATGCATTACCAACAATTTTCCACACCGCTTGAATTTGTTTAATCTGAAGAATAGCTTGCTGTATATCAATTTCTTCTTCATTCAATTTTGTTCGCACGTCTTCAGACTGTTTGATTAACTCTAATTTTTTATTTTTATTCTCAATCCGATTGTTTTTTGTGGCACGACGTAATTGATTCATCACTTTACGAAAACGACTGTTAATCGTTTTAAGGTATTTGCGATCAACAAAGCCAGCTTCATGCCACTCTTGTTGTGCTGCACGGATAATTTTTTCTGCTGCAGCCCAGTCAATGCTTCCTTGCTCAACCTGTATTTTTTGCAAGTCAGCATATTTTTCCAAACCTTCACAAACTGCCTCTTTTTGTTTTAAGCTTTGCTCGCGCTGCTGCGATTGAGCATTAAAATAGCCTTTGCAAGGCTCATAAGCACGGTGACAAGCATCATTAAAACGTTCCCAAAACTTTTTATCATCACTGGCACCTGTCGTTTTCCATTCATCGCGGGCTACTTTCACTAAACGAGCCACTTCACCCAAATCATAATCGGGGTTTTCCTGATTTTTTTCGACTTCAACTGCAAGCTGCTCCATCTCTTGACAAAGACGCTCTTTAACAGGAAGGCTCGACCAATCATGCCAATTTTTTAGCTCATTCAGCTCCGCAGAATATCTTTGAAAGCGCTGCTTTTTATCGTGATCAACTAGTAATTTCAAGCTCTTTTCGGGTATTTTTTCCAGTATTTTTCGTCCCTGGTTGACTAATTTGGCCGCATGTCGCACTTCCCCATTATCCAGTGTCGTCCCGATCTCAATCACTAATGATTCAAATAGAAGAGCACTCTCTTTACATTCAGTTTCCTGTTGTTTGAATTTTTCATGAAGTGTTTGAAAACCGGCTGTCACTAAATCTATCAGTGAACGCTCCAACTTATAATCAAGAGGCCTAGGTAATTCGCTCCATCGTTTTTCCAGACTTTTAATGTTGCGAATATTTAAGTGCTGATTGTTATTTTCAGTAGAAATATTTTCTAATAAATTCAGAGCTTTATATTTTGACTCTGTATGAAGCTCGATTCCTTTTTGATAAATATTTAATTTTTCACAAACCTGCTCAAAACGAGCGCTGTACAGTGCCACATCTTCTGGTGCTTTATTTTGCAGTTCTTTCCACTGTATATTAGCTGACCTCAAATACTGCTCAATAACCTTCGCATCATCAGGCTCAGGTGAAGATTTCCCTGAGTAATCTGAAGCTATCGTTTCCAACGTTTCACACAACTCAACGATCACTGCTCTCATCGGCGCATGTTCAGCTTCATAAGCACGCTTTTCAGCTTCTTTTTCATTCTGTATAGCGAGTGATGAAGCGTATTCATTACACAGCTCTGTGAACCTCTCATCTAACTGTTCATTCCATACCCCATAGTTTTTCGCATCACTCCACTCCGCTTCCAGCCCATGCCAAGTTGAGAGCAAACTTTCATAGCGACTCTTCGTTTGCTGCCACTCCCTATTTTTTTTATTAACCTGTATTAACAATGAAAGATCTTTCGCACACTGCTTTGCTTCAGCTTTAAGACGCTCGGGGCGTTCCTCTTCTGCGACCAATACAGCAACACGTTCTTTAGCGAGCGTACTTATTTTTTTATCTGTTGTACGACTCTTTTTTGCCACTCTCGCCAAAGTAGAGCGCTGCATAATTTTTTGCAATGCCGCCATACGTATTGAAGCATTATCATCATTAATGGCTAAATCACCCAAAAATGCTTGGCGCTCAATACGATCAAGAGCCGCTTGCTTTAGTTTGAGTTGACTGCTTGATTTTGCAACGTGTTCCAGTAACTTTTCATCTGTTGTTTTTTGAATAATTTCAAAACACGCTTCTATATCAACATTTTCACCTGTCAACAGTTGATGAAGTCGTCGACTCGCAACCGATTTCACTCGGCTATCGTGGCCATCATTTGCAACTTTCTGCACAACATCAATGAACCTGAGCCTTCGAACAGCGATGATCCGTAACTCACTTCCAGGGTCATTTTGTGCCACTTGCGAATAAATAATCTGGGACTCTTTTTTCCCCGGAATCAGCTCAAGAACTGCTTGCTTACGAACCTCAAGCTTCTTGTGCTTCCATTTTGGAGTTAAAAATCGGCTAAATATATTCATATAGATTAGTATTTTTATGTGTATAACAGTAGTTTAAGAACGAGCACGAAATAATGGGATTGTAATAGAGTCGAGGTGGGAAGTGTCAAGGTGAGCTATAAAAAATTACAAATGCAATGGCATAATCGCCATCATCAGAAAGACTTAATTGTGTATTACTAATTTTATAATTAATCATAAACTGCTCTGCCTGCCCGAAAAATTCAAGCAATGGTTTACCATTTTTATTATTTGAAACACCTATATGAGGTAAAGAAAGCCCATCCCTAAAACCTGTACCAAAAGCCTTGGCTGAAGCTTCTTTAGCAGCAAAACGCTTCGCTAAAAACCTTGCAGGTTGTGCCGTCTGCTCCATATTTAAAAGCTCATTCGGTGTCAATATACGTTGAGAAAATTTCCTGCCAAAACGCTTGAATATTTTCTCCATACGAGGAACATACACAATATCGGTGCCGACCCCATAAATCACAGACTCCGCGCCAGATACATGAGCTGCTTCATCTCTTTAACCGCACAAGAAAGCCCAACAAACAGAGCACGTGCAATAATTGCATGACCAATATTTAATTCAACAATATCAGATAACGCTGCAATCTGGGTCACATTATGATAGTTCAAACCGTGGCCTGCATTGACGTGCAAGCCCATTTTTTTTCCATGTTCTACCGCTTTAGTGATACGTTCAAGCTCTTGGCGACGTTTTTGTGGATTATTTGCATCAGCAAAGTGCCCCGTATGAATTTCAATCACCGGTGCGCCCACATTTGCTGCGGCATCAATTTGATCAAGATCTGCATCAATAAAAAGGGATACCCGCACACCTGCTGCTTGTAATTTACAGCACGCATCGGCGATGCGTGATGTTTGCCCTAATACGTCCAGACCACCTTCAGTCGTAAGCTCTTCACGACTTTCAGGAACAAGGCAGCAGTCCTCAGGTTGAATACGTTCAGCAATGGCAAGCATTTCATTCGTCACTGCCATTTCAAGGTTCATTCGTGTTTGTAAAATTTCTTTAAATATTTCTACATCACGCTCTTGAATATGACGACGATCTTCACGCAAGTGTAGAGTAATAACGTCTGCACCCGCTTGCTCGGCCTCTATTGCTGCCTGTACAGGGTCTGGGTATCGTGTCCCCCGAGCTTCACGCAATGTTGCAACATGATCAATATTAACACCTAACAATATAGGCTGAACTGCATCCACACCAAACTCCGCTAATCAATAAATCAGATTAGCTTATTATAGACTAGGAGCCTGCCCGAGAATAGGAGCCGTAGCGAGGGAAAGGCTTTTTAGCTGTTAAAGTAATTTAGTAATATTCTCGGCGGCTCTTTTTACGTCAAGAAAAATCAGACCTAATCTGGCATTCGGTTTAGCAAGTACAGATAGAACAGCATCTTCTCCAGAGTGAGTCATCAAAACATAGCCTTGATTACCCTTTATCATAACTTGTTCCAGACTCCCCCGGGCTAACTCTTGAGCCGTTCGATCACCTAAAGAGAGCATGGCGGCCGACATTGCGCCAACACGATCTTCATCCATGCCACTCGGCAACAGTGCGGCAATCATTAAACCATCAGTAGAAATAACAGCTGAAGCCTCAATATCGGCTGAAGTTCCATTTAAATCGCTGAGAATTGACGAAATCATTTCTTCACGCATTGTTTCTATACTCCTTGAATCATTTCAGTGTTGTAAAATAATTTTACTTGGCTACTTATGAATAACGCCTTCCTAACAACCAAACCAAATCAACGAAAGCAGACTGATTTAAGTTAGGCAAACCCGACAAAACCAGCACAAAGTGGCTTGAGCCAATATAAATAGGCCAAAACCCTAATTGGCTATTACCTGCAGCATCAATCACACCCCATGCAGATACTGTAATACTCAAGTTGTTTTTCAACAACCCTTCGTGACGATCGTGCAGTTTTGATAAATCAGCACTCAGTGCTGAAATTTCCTCGGCAGCTTCATGGGGAAAACCATGTGTTGCAAGATAAAAACCATCACCATCTGCAAGTAGTGCTTTTCCATTAATCGTGAGGGCTTCCAGCAAATGAGGAAGCTCTTCTTCAATCGTGCCTAATGGAGCTTTCTTTGATGCTATACTCCCTTGTATCCAACCCAGATTTTGCATTCGGTGTATAAGATCTAAAACATCATCGCTATGCTCATCATTAAAGCCCCACGAATGCAGCTCATCCAAATCAAACAGCTGAGTACTACTTTGAGCTAACAAGTGAAGTAATAACTTACGCGCAATATCCTCTGATTGACTGGACACTGCATAGTATGCGCCTGCCGGAGTTGGCGTAACATATCGGTTTTCGGCGATTTGATAGTTTGACATTACCCCCCCAGCCCAGGATCTAGTGAATAAAGCAGTGCCTGCACCATAATTGAAACGTCATCACGTTGACGCGCATCAACAGAAAATACCGGAACATTTAAATTCATTTTCTGCAACTCAGTATGATAATCATCAATTCGCGGATGTGATGCCAAATCCACCTGGGTCACACCAATGACAACCTTTGTCTGCTCAATAAAGCCTTTGAATGAGTTCATGAAAAAGTGCAAATCCAAAAAAGGGTCATTACGTGCATTATTAAGCAATAACACCAATCCCAACCCTCCTTCGCTAAGAATATCCCACATAAAATTGAATCTTTCCTGGCCGGGCGTACCATAGAGATGAATACACTCATCTCCACCAAGCTTCATCACACCATAATCCATCGCGACTGTGGTGGTTGGTTTCAGCTCTTTTGTCATATCACTGGCCTGTTCATCTGTCGTCACAGGAGGAACATCACTCAAAGCTGCGATTGCAGTACTTTTACCCGCACCGACTGGGCCTGTGAATATTATTTTATAGTTGCTCATCTGATACCCAAACTTTTTTATTTACCATCACTTTCAATGATATTACGCCCCATATTCGAGTTATTAACCCGACCTTTTAATGTGACTTAAAATCCGCTTAAATAAACTGCGATGTTTATGTTTTTTAACATCCACTGAGGTCGAACTCTTCTGTACCGCAGTGTTGATCAAACCAATCGAATGAGCGGCTGTATAAAAAGAAAAAACATGCTGAACCGGGACTTTAAGCACTTTAGCAACCAATAAAGGCGAGTACGGCCTATCATTCCACAATGCGGAAATACGTAATGCATTAGGTGTCATCATGAGGCGTGTAAAATTAGGCCATTGTTTTAATGATGTGTGTGCTGCGACCTGAGTACCTTCCGGCACACGGCCATTTGATGTCCATATCGCAACTTTCCAGATAAAAGATTCCAGCGACTGTTTTTCAGCACTTGGGTCTATAGCGTCTGATTGCTCTGTCGTAAAAGGCCGAATATTGACCGCGTTATCCAGCTTAACAAAGCACAAGGACTTCAGTTCATCATCCGTCATACTGGTTACAACTTCGGCACTTTTTGGCAATAAAGTAATAGGCTTAACTCCACCCACCAGCTGGTCTTCAATTCTAACAGGCTGATTACTGGAAAATGCTTGATTGCGTGCTTGAAGTAAATACCCTAACAGTAGATCCGAAGCATCAAAATATATCGACTCTTCTCTATTTTCTTCGTAAGAATCAATTTCTTGAGTTGTGCTGCTTCTTTCCATTGATTCCAGCATTTTAGTTGCATTACGCGTTCTTTTTAAACGCTGTGTTTCTCTTGTTGCTTGTTTGACTTTTACTGACGATAAAGTAGCGGGTGGAGGCTGAGGAGACTTAGGCTCACTAACCGGCAAACAGGCAAGTGCTTTAATCAGCCGATCAACACGCATTGGCTTTTGTACAAAAATAAACTCGGAGTCACCTTGTTGCTCTAGTTCAGGGCGTTTTATTGCAATCAAAATCGTAGGCAGTGATGGGTGACGTTTTCGATACTTGATCAATAACTCTTCAGCCCCCAAACTATCCATATTAATAATGGCAGCCGTTGCAACAGATTCTTCGGCCAACTCATACATACCATTTCCAGGGCCGGCAAAAACCATTCGAAGCATTTCACGTGAGCGCTGATCAACGCCAAATGCAACCATTTTAGTCGGTGAAGTCAAGTTGACACCTCACTTTTTTCAAAAAGTTCGTTCAAGCGATTCCACTCTTCAACCGCCGCCAATGGTTTTCGGCCTAATTTAACGAACATTCTGTTAAATGCATTTGCATCTTCTGTATGTCGGTAAATTTCCAACAACTCTATATTAAGAGCTTCATTACCACGATCCAGCAACAAACTTGACTCTAGAAGCTTCCTCCCTTCATCAATCATCCCTGAATCAACAAGATCCCGTGCTTCCTCCAGAGGTGACCTGATATCCATGTCATCCATTGAGCACTTATATACAAGCCGACTGGCTCCTACAAAACTACCACTTAACATAGAATAAGGCGTGCATGGCAATAACTCATCAGTCGTTATTCCCCGATCCAATACGCCAAGAAGTTGTGAATAACGAGCACAGCCAATAACTTCGGCAACCATATTCAACATTCTTTGCCGTATCAAAAACCCCTTATCCCCAAGTGCGATAAATAGGTCTAACAACGCTCCATAGACCGCGTCTGGATTTTGAAATTTTGAATAAATAATAATTCGCTGAGTATGGCTCTCCAGATCAGCAATCCGTCGAACAATTTTGCGCGCCAGATGGTTTGAAACCCGCTCACCTAACGCTCGGTCACCCTCAATGATGCTCAAGTTTGAAAGGAAGGCCGGTTCGATTAAGGCATTGCTCCCCAATGCTCGACCGGATGTCTCTTTTTGAATCAACAATACACTATCCATCGACTACTATATTTTCCATAATTTTCATAACAAAAGCACCCTTTCACTTTCGTAAAGTCGCATCCTGCTTTAATTATCGACCCAACACATTAAATATATTAATATTTTTAAGTTGTTTTGTTACATTCTTGGCATATTCCATAAATATTTAAACAGTGATCAGTCACAATATAGCCTGATTTTTTAGCAATTTCGCGTTGTCGTTGCTCAATTACATCATCAAAAAACTCATCTATTTTTCCACACTTCACACAAACAATATGATCATGGTGCTTCCCATCATCCAGTTCATAAACTGAAATTCCACCTTCAAAGTGGTGCCTAATAACCAGACCCGCACTTTCAAACTGAGACAACACTCGGTAGATTGTTGCCAAACCAATCTCTTCCTGTTCGCTCATTAACTCCCTATAAATGCTTTCAGCACTCATATGGCTTGTAGAATTACGCTCCAATATTTCAAGTATTTTTACTCTTGGTAGCGTCACCTTAAGACCCGCTTTTTTTAGTTCTACATTATCAGCCATTCAACAATCATCTCAGCTTACGAAAAATTTAATCCAATTCTCAATCAATAGAAATATTATTAACTTTGAAGTTCTGAATTTTGTATACTATTACAAAATTTAGAATACACCGAAAATATTATCTATAAAGATATAAATATGAAAAAAACATTTACAGCCATATTAATTTCTTCAATTTTGCTTATCTCAGGATGTTCAATACATAAAGTGGATATCCAGCAAGGTAATATTATTGATGCCGAACTCGTCAAAAAGCTCACACTCGGCATGGATAAAAAGCAGATAAAATTTATCCTTGGAGAGCCTCTTGTTACAAGCGCGTTTAGCAACAATAGCTGGAACTATATCTATAGCTTGCAACTTGGTGATGGTTCAAAGTCAGAAATAAAACACCTTTCACTTTTATTTAAAGACGACACCCTTTCCCAGATTATAAATAACAAATAATTTTAAGAGCTATTCGCTTTCTTTTTACGAGCCGCTTTAGGGTCAGCAATAAGGGGGCGGTAAATTTCGACCCGATCCCCATCATTCAATACCTTATCTAGTTTACTAAGTTTACCAAAAATACCCACTTTACAATTCAACAGATCAATTTCAGGAAAGCGCTTCAGAATCCCTGACTCCAAAATTGCAGCCTCAACGATGACACCAGGAGTGACGTTCAAAGGAATAATAACCTGCTCGTCAGAACGAGCGTAAGCAATTTCGACGATCACTTTATTGACACTCATCATAAATATCTTTCGCTCTTTGGCAAAAAGAGTCCACCAAGCTTTCTGCCACTTGACTGAATACAGGCCCCATGGTCAAACTCAATAGTTTTCCCGAAAGTTCAAACTCCATGTCATAAGAGACTTTACACGCGGCTCCTTCTAATGCTTCAAACCGCCAAAAACCTTCTAAATGGTGAAATGGCCCTTCTTCCAAACGAATTTCAATCATCTTATTTTTTTGGATTCGGTTGCATGTTGTAAATGTTTTTTTCAACCCTCCTTTGGAAAGTTCCAATGAAGCTCGAACCTCATCATTATTTCGGCTCAATACTGTCGACTTTGAACACCAAGGAAGAAATTCAGAATAAGCTTCAACATCATCCACCAATTCAAACATTTGAGCAGCAGAGTAAGAGACTAATGCGCTTTTCTTAATTGTTGTCATTCCCCCTCCTTACCCACCTTTAAGTAGACGTGCTTTTTGCCGCTTCCAATCATTATCCCGTTCGACAGCACGTTTATCATAATCTTTTTTTCCTTTGGCCAAACCCACTTTCAGCTTGGCTCTCCCCTGTTTCCAATACATTGCCAAAGCGACTAGCGTATACCCTTTACGCTCAACCAAGCCAGCAAGTTTCCCCAGCTCTTTTCCGTTAAATAGTAATTTTCGCGCTCGTACTGGGGCAGGATGGATATGCGTGGATGCTGTTGGTAACGGAGTGATATGCGCTCCAAGCAGCCATGCTTCATGATTTTTCAACATCACATAACTCTCTTTTATCTGCACCTTTTTCGAACGAAGACTTTTAACTTCCCACCCTTCCAGAACAAGACCGGCCTCATATTGATCTTCAATAAAATAATCATGACGTGCTTTTTTATTTAACACAATCGTATTATCGCTGATTTTGTTTTTAGAATTTTTTTTTGCCATATTCTTAAAAAATTAATATAAAAAAATGAATTATAATTCAACCAGATAAATTTTCGGTATTAGCTCACAAAACGGCACAATAGTATGTGCAATCGCCAGTATAAAGGCTTACTATGAAGATATACACTATATGATCCAGCTTAATATTAACGATCTTTCAGATCAGCTTCTAATAGCATCTATTTCTCTGTTTTGGGATACGGAAGGCACAGTATGTACGAATCATTCTATCGCTTAAGCACAAAACCATTTGGTTCAAACCCTGATCCTGACTTTATATTTACACGCCGAGGTCATGAATTGGCGATGGCGCATCTACGCTATGGCATTAGCCAAAGCACGGGGTTTGTTGTTATTACAGGCGCACCAGGTACAGGCAAAACAACACTCGCACGCGTTTTACTTAAAGAACTTGCCAACAACACAACGGTTGTTGTCGCCCACCTACCCAGCACACACCTTGCTGCGGATGATTTATTGTGTGCTGTAGCAGATTCATTTGGCCTCAAATCTGAAGGCCAATCCAAATCAGAAGTTTTAAAATTACTTAAAAACTTTTTTCTGGCCTGTATCCGTGAACGAAAACGTACACTACTTGTTATTGATGAAGCCCAAAACTTAACCCTCTGCGCATTTGAAGAGCTGCGCTTACTCGCTAACCTGAGATTAGGTGCAAAAACACTATTACAAACAATTCTCTTGGGGCAAGAGCAATTCCGACAAATGTTGGGTACCCAAGAGTTCACTCAAATTACACAGCGTGTCGTCGCAAATTATCATCTGGTGTCATTTACTCTTCAAGAGACACAGGCTTATATTGAAAGTCGCCTATTACATGCCAACTGGCAGGGTAATCCACACTTTTCATATGATGCTATTTTCTGCATCCACGAACATACTGAAGGTATTCCACGCCGCATCAATAAATTTTGTGAAAAGCTGCTTCTTTATGGTTATCTTGAAGAACAAACAGAAATTTCGAAAGAGATTGTTCAGGTTGTCATTAATGAATCTCAACAGGAAACACCTGCTTCACAACACAAGTCTGAAAATATAAAAATTGATGAAACAGATCATAATGGAGCTATTACTGTACCGTATGAAATAGACGGTAACACCACTGAAACGATACAAACGAATAAGGTAGACGCACCACTAGAAAACCATAATATAGAAGTCATTACTTCTACTCCTAAAGAAAGTACACAAGCCGAAAGTATTTATACTGAAGAGGAAACACCTTCACTTATTGAAAGCAAAGACAATTTTGATGAGCAGATTAGCACGCAAGATTCAGTTATAAATACACCTTCTGATTCAGAAATGTTTGCTCAGATGTCCCAAGAGCAGAATACTTTGGAAGATAAAGATAAAAAGGAATCCATTTTACAAGAAGAATTTTCCATAGAAGAAGAGATCCTGAGTACAGATCAATCTGAGCAAGAAGCCATCGCTTCCCTGAAAGCTGAAGAATTGGAAAGCTGTGTTGCTGTTGCAATGGCTCACTCTGCACAACCATCATTCAACACAAATGAAGCAGCACCCATCAGTAGAGCCAAGCTTCGTGTTATTGATGGTGGTAAAGAGCGACGCTCGCCCTCAAAACCTCAATTTAAAAGCGATAAACCCCAACCATTACCCAAGAAAAAAATTGAAAAAAAACTTCTGAAACTTGTTTTAGCCTTTCAACTATCCCCCAAACACTTTGAACAGTTAACAGACCCGAGTAAACCTCCTCCAGATCATGCAGGACAGTTATTAGAACTTGCAACAGCAGATGACAATACGATTGAAGCAGCACTCCCTCAATCACTGCAAGGAATTTCCCGAAAAAATTTACAAACAGCAATTAATTTTTATATATGGGAAGTTTTACTTAAACCTGGCGGCAATCATTATAGAACTCTTGGCTTACAGAATGATGCATCTATTCATGAAATAAAAAGCAATTACCAACATCTTAAAGCATTTTTAAGCCACCAGAAAACCGAACATAAAAACAGACCAGAATACATATTTCGTATAGAAAAGGCATACACGGCTCTAACAAAAGAGACGGAGGAATTAACATGCCTCACTGCAAAAACAAAACAAAAAAGTGATGCTAAATCTGATCGCATAGAGGAAGCCTATAAAATTCTTAGTGAAGAGACTATAGACCCTTCAGAGATTGTCAGACCCGTATTCAAAAAACCTGACAATAACAAGTCAGGCGTGTATACAAAATATTTGATTATTGGAGTTATAGCGACAGCGATTGGTATTGGTATTTACAAAACACAATTTAGCACTCATAAAGACGAGCACGCTATTGCCGGAACAGAACCTACCACCAATCAACTATCAAACAAAGCAATAATTTTTGATACAAAAAATAGTGCTCACGACAAAATAGAGGGCACTATTAAAGAGACTGTAGAAACAACATCGACAAAAAATACGACTGAAGAACAATATAACGATTCGTCATTATCAGGTAATGATCCATGGCTGGAAAACACAGAAATTTCAAATGTACAGGAGTTTGCTGAAGATCAATCAGAAACCATAGCTACACTTTTACCACAAAAAGAAATTATCCCCGAGACAGTAGAAGAGATACCAGAGCCCAGTGTAGCAACAGAACCACCACCTGCTACTTCAGAAGAAAAATTGCCCCTGGCAACTCTTTATTCAGATGAAAGTACCAAAAAGGCTACAACATCTAATAACATTAAAAGAGTTGACTTGATTAACTTAATCAGTAATTTTACAACGGCCTATGAGCAGGGTGAAATCACTCAATTCATGAAGTTATTTTCAATAGACGCGACTGGGTTTGATGGCGCAACCGAAGCTGACCGCAATGGCATTGAGGCCGACTATATTGACCTTTTTAAAACAACAGATGCTCGACAAATTGCTATAAAAGAGATTGCATGGAATACAAACAATAATATATCAAAAGGTACAAGTGAATTTGTTGTTACTGTAAAAAACATTAATAGTGATCACTTTGAATTTGTATCAGGCCTTATTACATTCGAAGTAGAAAAGACCCAACCAGGTCTATTTATTACACGAATCACATACCAGCTCAAATAAATATTTTAGAAATAAACACTTAAAAAATAGAGTGCTCTATGGCATCTTGTTTTCACGTACCCACTCATCTCACCAATCTCTCTTGTGAAAAAACTCATCATAAAAAGTGAAACGGCCATGCAGGTACTCGGAGCAGAGTTAGCCAAACGATGCTCTGGTGGAACTATCATCTACCTTAAAGGAGAGCTTGGCACAGGAAAAACAACATTTTCCCGAGGTTTTATTCAATCAATGGGGCATCAAGGTACAGTTAAAAGCCCCACTTATTCAATCGTAGAGTCTTACCCTTTTAATAATTTAACAATTCACCATTTTGATTTGTACCGACTCGGTGACCCCGAAGAGCTGGAATTTATGGGAATTAGAGATTACTTCTCACAGCAGACGGTGACACTTATCGAGTGGCCCGACAAGGGCAAACCACACCTTCCTTCCCCTGATTTAATAGTCAAAATTTGCTATAAAAATATAAAACGCGAAGTGACTTTAATACCTCAGTCCTTAATAGCTGAAAATATTATTAAAAAAATAACCCACCATTAAGATTGCACTTTTGCTAAAATAGAGGCTATTTTTAAAATAGCCGCAAAAAATATTTGATGAAATATTTAATCAGACACCCTATCTTGTTAAATATTAATAAATTTTTATCTTTTGCCGACACAATACTTTATTAAATACTAGCCGTTTCGGAATAGTCAGGTATGCGATCACTTATACTCACTTTTATTAGCTGTTTTTTTTGTACACAAATTTATGCGGCAAGTCCTGCGACTATTAATGATGTGCGTATGTGGAACGCGCCCAATAAAACTCGCATTGTTTTTGATATCAATAAAAATATTGAGCATCGACTATTCACACTAAGCAAACCCGAGCGCCTGGTTATAGATATAATCAATGCTTCAGCACCAAAAAACCCTATAATTTCCAGTTTTAATGACAGCCCACTATCAGGAATGCGCGTTGCGGTCAGAAATAAAACTGATTATCGTATTGTTTTAGACTTAAACTCAAAAATTGAAGCTAAAAGCTTTATTTTAAAGCCATACAAGAATAATGGTTACAGACTTGTTGTAGATCTGGTTCAGGCAGGAATTAAAAAGAAAATAAAAACCGTTAAAAACACAATTACTAACAAAAAATTACGAGATGTTGTCATTGCTATTGATGCTGGACATGGTGGAGAAGACCCTGGTGCGATTGGCTTTAAAAAGACAAAAGAGAAGGATGTTGTCTTTAAAATTGCTAACGAATTAGCCACATTAATTAATAACAAAAAAGGGATGAAAGCATTAATGATTCGTGACGGAGACTACTATGTAGCTCTGCGTGACCGCATTGCCAAAGCACATGAAGCCAAGGCTGATATGTTTATTTCGATTCATGCAGATGCATTTAAAGCCTCAAGTGTACATGGTGCTTCAATCTACGTTCTATCCAAAGAGGGTGCCAGTAGTGAAATGGCACGCTTAATAGCCAACAATGAAAACAACTCAGATTTAATTGCTGGTGTGATTGAAGAGAGTGACAATACCCTGTTAAGAACTGTTTTACTCGACTTATCCCAAACGGCAACTCTGAGAAGCAGTATTGAGGCTGGCAATGTTATTTTGAAACATTTCAAGAAAAGTGGAAAAATAAAACTACACAAACCTAAACTGGAGCATGCAGGTTTTGCTGTACTCAAATCACCTAATATCCCCTCTCTTTTGGTTGAAACAGCATTCATATCCAACCCTGGTGACGAACGTAAATTACGCACAAAGAGATACCAAAAAACGATTGCCAAAACAATGTCATCAGGCATTTATAGCTATTTTTCACAAAATTCACCACCAGGTAGCTGGCTGGCATCTAATAGGCACACCACCACAAAAGGGGAAACTCTGACACTCATTGCCAATCACTACAATGTGACTTTAAGCCGTTTACTTAAAGCCAACAATCTCTCACTCAATGCAACATTGAAAGCCGGACAGGTTCTAAAAATTCCGTATCAAATATAACCTAAATCCTGCAAGCACGATCACTTTCAGGGTTTTTTATTGTAACTCGACACGCCCATTAATATTAACTTGTATTGTTTGAGTTCCACCTTCAAGTGTCGGCGCTGCCATCTGCCTTAAACCATCCTTCGCATACATTTCACTACTCATTCGCCCCTGCATAACAGGATACCCTCCCGATGTATTCACATTGACATCAATCAATTTATAACTCACAAAACCCAACTGCTGACTAATAATGCCAGCCCTTTCCTTAAATGCTGTAATTGCTTTTGTAATCACTCGATTTTCTGCTTCCGCCCGCCTCTCTAACGACACTTGATAGCTCACCTGCTCCAAAGCCAAACTCTCTTGAAGATCGCCAATCAACTGACTTAACTGGCTGAAATTTTTACTTTCCAATCGAATCGATTGGCGCACTCGCCAGCCTGCAATTTTCTGTTTTTTATAATAAGGATTTGTACGATAAGCCAGCGTTTGAACTTTTATTTCGGCCTGTTGTTTAGCTTTCTCAACAGCCTTACTAATCTTTTCATTGACTCGATCTGCAAGATTATTGGGGTAACGTCCCTCTTCTTGTGCGTAAAGCATTGCAACCAAAATATCATTTTTAATCTCATCTGAGGCCGTTGCTGACAAGTTGACCTGATTGTAATGCAACTTCTCAGAGTCAGCCCATGTTGCCTGAGCTAAAAACAGTGAGACAACCAAACCTGTTAAAACTATTTTTGACATAACTTTCCCCTTTAAATATCTGACAAATTCAACCTGAAACAGTAATGCTCCATCGGTTCAGCTTTCCAATATCACGCCCAGCATGATCAGAAACATTTAACAGCCACTCTCCTTTCGCTTCTTGCCCAACCATAAGGCCAAACTCAGCATAGTTTTCAGCACTCCACTCATGCCTCAAATTATCCTGACTACGGCCACTGCGATTATGTAAAATAAATTCATCTTGAGTTGGTGCAATTAATTTAACAACCAAATCACCAACCCACGGATGAGTGATATCAACAGCAACTCTTATAGCCTTTATCATGATTTTTTCATCAAATTTAATTATTTTAGTAATTCCTTCCGGCTGATTATCAGGAATTTTTTCTGAATTATTATCTTCTTTAAATACAGCTAAAGTAGCTATTTGAAATTGTAAGCCCCACTGATTTAACTGACCCACATCCTGCCCTGCCAGATCTCTTACTTGCAAAACCCAACGCCCATTGATTGTGCTTCCTTTGAAAGAGGCCAAAGCAGCATGATTATTAAAGTCATAACTTTGCTGAATATTTTGTTGATTAGAGCCCGTTCTATTATGCAATAGTACGCTATTGCCATCAGGTGCTGTTAATCGTACTTCCAGGTCACCCACCCAGGTATGAGTAATATCCAAACTCACCTGAACGCCTTCCAGGCGACCACTTTTATTCACATCAATCGTATCTTGAATACCGATCATGTTTTCATCAGGAATATTTTTATTGGGTGATGATTCAAATAGGTAATCATCAGTTTTAGCTGTGCTTTGAGATTTCCCTATCGCAGCTTGCACTGCTTTAAACGCATCAACATTTCCATGGCCAAACCACGGACTCCAGCTTCCCTCTTCACCTTCAATTTCCTGAAAGTCTCCTTGATCAAATGGTGCGACAGGTGAAATATCCCAATCAGGATCAGGGTCGTAACTTGCTGCGGGCGTTCTTGGATAACCCGACATGTTTAACTGCTTTGAAGCCGTACGTTTGAGCAGTGATATCACTGCTTGTCCACTCAGTTCAGGATTCGCAGAGATCACTAAAGCAGCAATACCTGCAACAAGAGGTGCTGCACTGGAAGTGCCACCGAAACTTTGCGTGACGGGAGATGATGAACCCGCTGAAGGTCCTGTTGCCGTTGTAATACCTAAACCATCAACTTCAAGGCGAGAGTACGAATGGACGTTACTACTAGGCGCGCACAGTGAAATTCCTCTGCCATAATTTGAATAATGGCTGCGTTTTCCCGTACTAGATAATGCAGCGATATGCATCACCCCATCCAACCCTACCAGATCGTTTGTAAACTTTCGGGAAGTACGAACACCGCTCCAGTACCAACCATTAGCCCCAGAACTCCAGCCATCAGAATAAGGTATATCAAGATTACTTTCGTAATTGATCGGACAATTTTCATTACCCGCCGCCCACAAAAAGACAATCCCCTTGCCGCGTCGCCCTCCATCTTTAGCCAAGGCTTCAATATATGTCGTCACATAACTGGGCCAATAACTTGAAGGCGTTACTCCCCATGAGTTTGAAAGAACATCGACTTTATCAGCGAGATAGCGTAATGCTGTATAAAATTTTCCTGTTGAAATATAGAGGTTTGGGCCATCAGACTCCCATTTAACAGGAAACAGCTTGCAACCTGGTGCAGCGCCTACAGTTAATTGCGCATCAAGCTCAGCAGCAACCACACCCGCAACAGAAGTTCCATGATTGGAACCCAGCTGGTACATTTCAGCAGGATCAGCCCCTACAGCACTGTTTGTAATAAGACTATCACCTTGAAAGTAACCCCAACCTGAAAATTTTTGCCCCGAGTCAAAATCAATATGATCAAGCTGGCAACCATCATCGGTGACTCCAACCACCACATCAGCGCTGCCATACCCTTCCAATAACTGCCAGGCAGATTGGCAGCGACTTGAAGAGATCGAATCAAAATCATCATGAACAAAATCAGTATGAAGATGCCATTGACGATAATAAGAAGGATCAGTCGGCAAAGAGAGTGCCTGAGTCTTGGCTAACAGATTCAAGTCATGTTCAGCACGTTCTACTAAAGGCTCATCCTCAGTCAGCTTAACAATTAATTTCACAGGGTTCATACCTGTTGCATTGGTGAGCTGATATAAAAATTCGTGCCCACTGTAACGTGCTTTTGTTATCAGTCCATACTTTCCTGCTAATGCACTAATTAACTCCAGCGTTGCACTGGGTATAAATGTCACGAATATACGATCGGTTATAAGAAAATCACTCTTGCTACTATCATCAACTTCATAAGCGTGGTGAGTCACCGCCAAACCCCGCGCACGCACCATTAATTGATCAAGCTTTTCATGCGCAATACCACTCACGCGAGATGAGGCCGAAGAGACTCGTTCTAATGAGTGAATTCCAGCCTTTTCCAGTACATCGGGTAACGCACGCACCACCATTTGATCGGGCTTTTTTTTGAGCATGAGCTTTTCGCCCGCATGGTATGTGTAAGTTTGGGTTGATTTTGTCATTGTTATCCCCTGTTTTTTTATTTATGCACCTTCTAAATAGACTGAAATCATGGCACCACCAAGTGGCCCCGCCTCAATCTTGACTCGTCCACCATAAAGCTGAGCAATCGTATCCACAATCGCAAGCCCAATACCGTGTCCCTCTATTCCTACATCAGCACGTGTTCCACGTTGCAATACTTTTTCCATCTGCTCCACTGGAATGCCTGGCCCATCGTCCCATATTCTTATTTGTATCCCAGCAATGGTGCCATTTTCAGCTATCTCCCGTTTAACACTCACATCAACACGACTGTTACACCATTTAAACGCGTTATCCAATAAATTTCCGGTAATTTCCATCAAATCACCTTCATCACCATGGTAAATCACCGTATCATCAAAATCTAACATGGTTTCTACTGACTTTTCTGAGTAGACTTTATTGAGTGCTCCAATCACTTTTTTAACTAATGGTTTCAAAAGAACGGGCTTGGCCAGTGCAATACGCCCCGATGTTGCAGCACGTTGCAGTTGATACTCGACAATTTGCGTCATCCGCACCACTTGTTCTTTTGCTTCACTTAATAATGAGTTTTTTGAGTCATGTTTTTCAGACTCTTCCATATAACCCTGCAAAACAGCCAAAGGTGTTTTCATGCTGTGAGCCAAATCACCCAGTGCATCTCGGTAACGTGTTATATGTTCTCTTTCGCTAAGAATCAGTGCGTTAATATTATTCGTTAACCCTCTTAACTCTTTGGGGTATTTACCCTGAAGCTGCGTTTGTTCCCCCGTTTCTATTGCGACCAAACCATCTGCTGCACGACGCAAAGGAACCAAACCCCAACGTAAAACTAACCACTGCGTAACGAGCAGCAACAATGCAACACTCCCCAGTGATATGGCTAGATTTTGACGAAATGCAGCCACTTGTTTTTTATAACTATCCAAACTCTCTGCAACACTGAATGTATACTGTTTTTCAGGCCCAGCATTATTCCGTAAAGTCAAACCAAAACTAAAAATAAAAAGCTCTTGGCCATTTGATGCCACTGATCGTTTAAAACGTTGCTCTAATGGAGCCAAATCCTTATGAAAAGAGATATTCAAGGAACTCATGGATGGCGAGCGCCATAAACCATTGCCCGCATTATTTGCAACTTGTGCATATAAACCTGATTTCAAAGTTGAAAAACGTGCTTCTGGCAGTACCTCAGGTAAACGAACCCCTTGCTTTCCCCCTAGCTCTGCCGCAGACATCAGTAAATACGCTGTTGTTTTCAAGCGCTGCTGAATACCTGCTTCAATACTATGACAAAATAGCCGGTCCAGTATCAGGCCGGTCACCCCCAAAAACGCCGTCAAAACCAGACTTCCAGCAAGCAATAAACGACCACTGATTGATTGGAATAAGCGCATAATTTCAAGTTAAGTTGGTAAGCGTGCCAGCGTAAAACGATATCCGCGTCCACGTAATGTTTCGATAGGCTGTAATTTTTTATCAGGATCGAGCTTATTTCTTAAACGTCGAATAAACACTTCAATGACATTGCTATCACGATCAAAATCCTGATCATACAAATGTTCCGTCAGGTTAGTTTTTGAAATTACTTCGCCCGCATGTAACATTAAATACTCCAGCAGTTTATATTCATAAGATGTCAGTTCTACCGCTTCGTCACTCACAGTGACTACCTGAGTACTTGTGTTCAATGCAATGACCTCACATTGCAATACAGACTGCGCCCAACCCGCGGCTCGCCGTGCCAGAACGTTAAGGCGTGCCAGTAACTCTTCAATATGAAAAGGCTTCACCATATAATCATCCGCCCCCGCTTCCAGGCCATCCACTTTTTCGTTCCAGCGCCCACGCGCAGTTAAAATCAATATTGGGCACATATTGCCTTCTGAACGCAATGTTTTAATCACATCAATTCCAAGCATTCCCGGCAACCCCAAGTCAATCACCATGACATCATAAGGGTGCTCTTGCCCCAAAAACAGACCATCCACACCATTATCAGCACAATCTACAGCAAAACCCTGGCTCGTTAATCGCTCAGTCAATTGTTCTCGCAATGGGGCTTCATCTTCAATTACTAATACACGCATCGGTTAATCCCTTTGAAACATAGCGACACCATAACAATACTATATGGATTTTCATATACGCAGCAGCGCCATAAAGCATCTATCGCGTTAAGGGAATTAGTAGTTGATAGCAGGAAAATTACACGGGTCAAGATTTTCAACAGCACATTTGATTTCATTACCACCATAACTGTTTTGACTGGGATCGAAGAACACGCCCCACTCCATCTCCATCTGATCGGCATTAATGCCTATATCCTCATAATCGTACTGCCCAGGATCAAAGGCACGAAAACCATCACCATCACCATCGTTATACCACCCTATACCCGCAGTATAAGTGTAACGACCCGCATTGGCATTTGAACGCTCGGAATCGACAGCCATATCAAAGGTGCTGCTATCAGGAGCGATAAGGTTAGATCCAAAAGGGTTCACTTGATCACTATCAGGCATATCAGGATCAGTGATAGCAAGAGTGTTGGTAATGATCCCTGTTGTGCCCATCGTATTGTAATCTATCGCACTCATATCTACTTTAAAAAAAGAGGTCGTTTCATCTGAATCAAACTGCTGAGTGATGACGGGTTTGAAATCAAAGTCTGATTTTAAAAACTCTTGGCAGAACTGACCCGCATCACAACTCCATTCACGAACTCGATCGCTTGTCGCAGCTAAAGAGCCAGACCCAAGCACCTGACGCATAATAACTTTTGTAGGATTACCCGTACCGTTACCAGAAAAGCTGACATTATCAGGGCCAAAGGTTTTATTGTTAAACTCTAAAGGATCCCAACCATTCCCGCTCCATTGCTCCAGATTGCCACTAAACGTAAAAAAAACAGGTTCACGACCGCCGCTATCCGATAAGAACGTGTTTTTTATCGGTGTATAGGTCTCCTGCACAAAACCCTCACTAGGGTCGCCAATCACAAGATGCCAATAGCCGCCAATTCGCTCATGTAAAAAAGTCGTCGTATCAGGGTCAGGAAAGGTTCCAATATTACAGTCTGGATTACTTGCATCAGGGCACACAAAAGGTTGTCCAGAGTTCGCGTAACCACCTTTGAGAAAATCAGCACCAGCAACACCTTCAAAATTAAGATCAAACAGTGCTCCGCTGTTTGCCCATTGAGGAAAGCAGATGGCCAACGGGGTGAGCAATAACAGAAACAGGTAACAGCAGTTTGTTTTAACAAGATTAAAAATATAGATCATATCGTTTACCTGGATTGAACATAGATGGGGCAGTCAGCATCAAAAAACTCTTATCCACTCAATAAATCGGCAATGCACTCATATTGCTTAATACTCTATGGATTTTCATATACGCAGCCACACCATAAACAGTATAATTCGCTCATTTATCACTAATCGCACTTGAAAATAAAAACAGATGCAAAATATAGATGCTCTCATCCACGCCCGCTGGATTATTCCCGTTGAGCCTGAAAACATTGTTCATGAAAATTACAGCCTTGCCATTCATGAAGGACATATTCTGGAACTCTTGCCTACAGACCAAGCCAAAGAAAAATATCTAGGCCACAACGTACAAAATCTCACAGAACATGCACTGATTCCCGGCCTGATCAATACTCATACTCATGCGGCAATGAGTCTGTTCAGGGGGTTATCTGACGATTTGCCTTTGATGGAGTGGCTGAACGATCACATCTGGCCCGCTGAAGGAAAGTGGGTTAACAGTGATTTTGTTCAGGACGGTACTGAGCTTGCAATCGCCGAAATGATACGCGGCGGCACAACCACTTTTAGTGATATGTATTTTTTTCCAGACGTTGCGGCGCGTATTGCAGATAAAAGTGGCATACGAGCCGTTGTTGGTATGATCATTATTGACTTTCCAACGGTGTGGGCGAGTGGTGCCGATGAATACATCAGCAAAGGTCTGGAAGTGCATGAGCGTTATCGTCACCACCCCCGCATCACCACTACATTTGCACCTCATGCGCCCTATACGGTTTCCGATGAACCGCTACAACAGATCAATACACTGGCTGAGCAGCTCGATATTCCGGTACATATTCACCTTCATGAAACTTCTGATGAAATCAGCCAAAGCATTGAAAAATATAAAGAGCGGCCACTAGAGCGGCTGACTCGTCTGGGTTTGATATCTCCCCGTTTAATTGCCGTTCATATGACTCACCTGAATGATGATGAAATTTCACAAATAACTAAAGCAGGCGTACACGTTGTACATTGCCCTGAATCGAATTTAAAACTCGCCAGTGGCTTTTGCCCCGTTCATAAAATCATGCGGGCGGGTGGAAACGTTGCATTAGGCACCGATGGCGCAGCCAGCAATAACGACCTTGATATGTTTGGAGAGATGCGCAGTGCCGCACTTCTTGCCAAAGCAGTCGCCAACGATGCTAGTGCTTTACCAGCAGAAGATGCCCTCAAAATAGCCACACTGGGGGGTGCTAAAGCATTAGGAATTGATGATAAAACAGGTTCATTTAAAGCAGGAAAAGCAGCCGATATCACCGCCGTGAATCTTGGTTCATTAGAAAGCCAGCCGATGTATCACCCAATATCACAAATCGTTTATACCAGCGGCCGGCATAATGTTACGGATGTCTGGGTTGCAGGCCAGCACTTGTTAAAAAGTGGTATGCTCACCACATTAGATGAACAGAAGATCAAACAAAAAACTCTGCGCTGGCAAACTTGTATTGCCGAAGAATGATAGGTAATTCACCATGACTGAAATCCTTCAAAATGTTGACCCTCAAGAAGTTGGAAAATTTAATGCCTTAGCATCACGTTGGTGGGATTCCACCAGTGAATTCAAACCCCTGCATGACATTAATCCACTTCGCTTAAACTATATCGACGAACACGCGAGCATTGCAGGAAAAGAGGTGCTGGACGTTGGCTGTGGCGGCGGCATACTCTCTGAAAGCATGGCTTTTCGTGGCGCAGAAGTAACGGGGATCGACATGGCAACAGCCGCACTCTCTGTTGCAGAACTTCACTTGCTTGAATCCGGTGCAAAAGTTAATTACCAACAAACTTCAGTAGAAACTCTATCTACAAAACAACCATCAACTTTTGATGTTATCACCTGCATGGAGATGCTGGAGCACGTACCCGACCCTTCTTCGGTCATTAAATCCTGCGCCAAGCTGGTTAAACCAGGTGGAAATCTTTTCTTTTCTACACTCAATCGAAATGCAAAATCCTACCTCTTTGCCATTCTCGGCGCAGAATACATTCTGAAAATGCTCCCCAAGGGCACACACGACTATCAGAAATTCATTCGTCCATCAGAACTGGAAGAGTGGATTCGAGAAGCTGGTCTGGAACTCAAAAAAATAACAGGCATGAGCTACAACCCTCTGACTCAGAGCTATAAACTTAATCAGGATCTCAGCGTCAACTATCTGGTTCATGTGGTTCGCCCTAAATGAGTTCAAAAATAGAAACCATTCTGTTTGATCTGGATGGCACACTAGCTGATACAGCGCCCGACCTGGCTTATGCTCTGAATACTGTATTGAAAGAACAAGGCAAAGCCCTATGTCCTTTTGAAAAAATTCGCGTTGCAGCATCCAACGGCACAGGTGCTTTGATTAAACTTGGCTTTGGTGAAACAGAAAACCATCAAATACTCAGTCAGAGGCTCATTGAAATTTATGCCAACAATATTACGCGTGAAACCAGCCTTTTTAACGGCATGAATTCACTGCTGGATCATATCGAGCAACAAGGAAAAACCTGGGGTGTAGTCACCAATAAACCCGCATTTTTAACCGACCCGCTCATGGATCAGCTTGGGCTGTCTGATCGAGCCGCCTGCATTGTCAGCGGTGATACAACTTCAATGAGAAAACCCCATCCCGAACCACTTTTCCATGCCAGCCGTTTGGCCAGCCAACCCCCTGAAAAGTGCCTTTACGTCGGAGATGCCGAGCGAGATATTGAAGCCGGTAATCGTGCAGGTATGACAACATTGGCCGCACTGTTTGGCTATATTAGTGACAATGATTATCCACAAAGCTGGCAAGCCGATGGGCTGATTCACCATCCACAGGATATTTTGCAGTGGATTTAAAACTGATATTTACTGAAAACATACTCTATATACTATTTGCAATCACCGCCCTACTCTCCGCAATGACCGCATGGACATTCACCTATTTCTGGGCGCTGCGCCAACAAAGCGAACTGCGTGAAGAAAATACAAAGCTCAGAACCACTCTGGAACTTGAACGACAAAATGCATTAGAAAAACGTGCCGACACCCACACCATGCAAAAGCAGCTCAGAGATACCTTTTCAATGCTCTCCACAAGGGCGCTCAATCAAAATAATGAGCAGTTTCTCAAACTGGCCAACGAAAACCTGAAGCAACTCCACATACAATCCCAAAGTGACCTCGCTCAAAAAGAACACTCCATTAAAGCGATGCTTGATCCGATCAAAGAAGCGCTCAACAAAACAGATCAGCAAATTCAACGTGTTGAACAGGACCGCAAAGAAGCCTATGGCTCACTGAGTCAATACCTCGATTCAATGCAGCAAACTCAGCAGATGCTCCATACTGAGACACACAATTTAAGTCAAGCCATGCGCAGGCCAGAGGTGCGTGGTCAATGGGGTGAATTAACCCTGAAACGCCTTGCCGAACTTTCAGGCATGGTTGAATTTTGTGATTTCTATGAACAAGAGCATACAACAACACCTGAAGGTGCTTTTCGCCCCGATATGATCATACGCATTCCTGGGTCTCGTGAAATTATTGTCGATGTTAAAACACCGCTGGATGCTTACCTCAGCGCCATTGAAGCCCCTGATGATCAAACACGTAACAAGTACCTAGAAAAACATGCGCGAAATGTCAATCGCCGTGTTAACGAACTGGCCAGTAAAAACTACTGGAAACAATTCAAAAATAGCCCAGATTTTGTCGTGTTGTTTATCCCTGGCGATCCATTTTTAAGTGCCGCACTGGAGTTCGACCGAGACCTGTTAGAAAAAGCACTCATCAAAAAAGTGATTCTCGCCACCCCGACCAGCTTCGTCGCACTGCTGCGCACCATCGCTTATGGCTGGCGACAACAAACACTGGCCGACAATGCAGAAACCATTCGTGACCTCGGTGAAGACCTGTACAAACGCCTTGCCACATTTTCAGAACACTTAGGAAAACTCGGTAACAATCTCGAAAATACCGTAGAGCACTACAACAAAGCCATCGGATCATTTGAACGCCAGATTACCCCAGCCGCACAAAAATTCACAAAGCTAGGTATTAGAACAAGCAAAGAGGTTGAGCAGCCAGATTGCATTGAAACAAGCGTTAGATCTACTACCGAAAAAATCAGGTAAGCGCTGAGCGTCACTCAGCCACCCAATTTTCTACAGAACGATCACAGAATAATTTTATAAATTACTCCATACTTATTCCTTATCTCAGTATTTACTGATAAATCTCAATACTTCTAGCCCCAGTGTTACCCCCATTGCTGCTTATCACGCTGAATTTCAATGTTTTCTGCATAGTTTCTGAAATATCGAATTTATGGAGTTGAGTGGCATTAGGCAGGTCGAATATACCGAGTGAAGTGCCATCTGTGGTCAATACTTCGAACTGTGTGATTTGGGCACTGCTGCCCATTGTTCTTGTCCAGAAGCCGATTCCGGTAATAGCGTATGCTTTATCCAGCGTAATTTCTATGGTCGCGTTGTTTCCCTCATCGTTGGATGACCACTCGGTGTTAGGGTCGTCGTCAATGGCGTTATTAGCACCAAAGCTGCTGTCGTTATCACCGTTACTCCAGTTACTGCTTACGCTTGAGATGCTTGCGCCTAATGATTTCAGTGCAATATTATCGCCCAAACTACTGTTTGGAATGATGTTTTGTTCGGTCGTAAATGTAAGATTTTCTGATTGATACAACTCGCCAGACTCATCAATCACGATGATATTGTAGTGATAGGCCATCTCAGCAGAAAGTGCCATGAGTTGAAGCATGTGCTCTGTTGTGGCCATGCCACCGGCCATGCGCTCCGATAGTCCGAAGTTTGTCGATTTACCATAGGCTGTACTTACAAGTGTTGGTATATCTGTTTCGAACTGAATGGTTGCACTATTGGAGCTGACCTCTGAGCTATTGGGAGTAATCTGCCAGATCTCAGCGGCATTGCTTAAATCGTCAACAGTTGTTAGTTGAGTAACTGTCTCTTCAATGAGGTTCAGATCACCATTTTGGTTGCGGGTTGTGGTGAAATGAAAAATTTGAGAGCGTTGTACGTTGTTTGTTGTATCAAAGGTGGTCAGCATAGCTCGGTAGCGCATATCGGCCACAAGGGTGAGTTCAAGGCTATGTTCCCTCACCGGGCGTGTCATATCCATGGATTGCAGCTGGCTAAATCCCTCTGAGCTTGTTTGACCTAGATTAATCGCACAGAGCACAGGCTCATCGGAACTGTAATGTAGCCACCAGCTCGCTGATTCTGCATCGTAATTGATTTTTACAATTGAGCTGTCCGTATCGTCACTGCTTTGTGGGTCGCTGTTACCACCACAACCTGTGACGAAAAGTAAAAAAGTTAATAGGGTAAGGGTTGCAAAGGCATGAAATGAGCGGAAGCACTGCATATTAATGATTTCCAGATTTTTAATATATGAGATGAAGTGAAAGATAGTCTCACTATAGAGCCGAGGACTTAGTGACTGTTATCACACAACCTTTGGTTGCTCACAGCAAAATTTATATCAGATTAACACATCAAAACTGCACCAGTCAGTCTCTTATTTAAGTAGCTTGAAAGCGGGTTGCTTTGAAGATTTTTTATCAAAAGTAACGGTGGTTTTACAACCTGCAGATTCATTTTTACGTGCTAATAAGTGATCTGAAAAGTCAGCATTAGATACTTTTGAATCTCTAATATCCTTTGGGATGGTTATCTGCCCTTTACTTGTAATCGTTGCTGTCTGCATTGTTGCTTGCCTTTGCTATTTAATCTCACTATATATGCCTTACTAATAAGTAAGGCAATTAACAACCTGATCCAATGATGGAAAATAATTACATGTCCATTCTCTGCTTCTCTAATACTCACATAATATCAACAGATATCTATTTTACAATTTATGTTCTTTTACGTAAGAGATATCGCCTTGCTCAGTTAGCTTGACAGTCACCTGTTTAAAATTCCGCCAGCAGCTCAGCTCTTTGGTTGAAGCACCAAAATAGTTTGATGACGCATACTGTTGAATACTATTCCCCTTATCTTTTTTATTGCGTTGAAGATACAGTAACGTATTGTATTTACTCCACAACCAATACATCAGAGCAATCATGGCAATAAAAGGGAGTATAGCAATGAACTGTTTAATATTTAATGAACCTTCAATATGACTTATGGTTTGAACATCATTGCCAATCAATAATAGTAATGGCGCTAATATTGGCAATAGTAGATAAATCCATAATATCCATAACACCGCAGTCATCGAGCTCTGTGTATATTTGCGTAGTATGCCTTGGTTGTGGGGGCTTTGAATTATTAATGTATTCATGGTCGTACTCCTCTGTCAGGGCTCGTCCATATAGCACGTTTTTTACGGGTTCTCAGTAGTGTTAAAGGTATAGCTACAGCAAGTGTGATCAGGTTAATTAGCCAATAAATCAAGGGATACCAAACTATCCAGTAATAAATTTTCCCTAAGCCTCTTTCATAACGAGCATCAATATAAAAGCTCACAGCAAACTGAATCAGACAAGTCATTGCCAGTAATAAGCCTGCCGAACTGGGCAGAAGGGAAAACGTTTTAGTCTCTTCCATGTTAGGAATAAATTGCATCAGAGGCCATAGCACAAGCAGAGAGACAACGGCATAAGTCCACAGTATGCTGATAAAATATTCAGCCATTAACAACCATAAGCGCCGATGGCGCAGGCGTATAATTTGTAAAAAATAACGGGTAAAGACTTCGACCCCTCCCTGAGCCCAGCGAAGACGTTGCTGCCACAGACCTTTAAATGTTTCCGGCATTAAGATCCAGCACAAGGCATTGGGTTCAAAACGGATATCCCAGCCTTTTAACTGTAGCTTCCAGCTGATATCAATATCCTCAGTGATCGCATCCACACTCCAATATCCAGCATCTTGCAAGGCTGATTTTCGGAACCCGGAAACAACACCTGATATGCTGAATATTCGACCATAAATACGCTGTGCGCGTTTGATTAAGCCAACAATTGATGAAAATTCACCGACCTGTATTTTCCCGATTAGTGTAGAGCGGGTGCGTACCCGTGGGTTTCCGGTCACAGCACCTACATTAGAACCACGAATAAAGTGCTGCATCATCCTATTCGTTGCATTAGTGCCCAGTAATGCATCGCCATCAATACAGATCAGAAACTCGCTGGAAGACATCATGGCTCCGACATTCAGAGCCATGGCTTTTCCCTGGTTTTCATTCAGATGTACAACGTGTAAACGAGGGGATTTCTGGCACAACTCATCCAGCAGCTCTCCTGTGTTGTCACTGCTTCCGTCATTGATCGCAATAATATCAAAATCAGGATAATTCTGGTTAAGCAGTACCGAGATGGTCTCACGCAGGTTTGCGCCTTCATTATGACAAGGTATCAAAATACTAACGGGAGGATAATATGGCAATGCAATCGCATCTCCACCAACTGGCTGCCCACGCTCCCATTTATTATAATAGTACACTCCGCCCACCATCCAGACATAAGCCATGACTAAAGGGTAGTAGTAAGCCAGGTTAAGTGCCAGATTCAGATAGATTGAAAGCCAATATTCCATGATCAGTTTTTCTCCAAAATCATGGGAGATAAACCCGCTTGTTGATGTGCAATTTTGAGCTGAGGACGATAGAGGCGAGCACGTTCAGCCAGCTCATGTTCATAATCACTTAACTCACCATGATAAAAAATCAGGCCATCTATAGACGCGTACTTGGCCAAATCTTCGTAGAGATCACCAGATAAGTAGGTAGTTTTTGGATCAAAGGCTTCAGGGGGAATCCAGGCGTAGACTTTAGATCCAGTACGTGTCCGTAGCTGCCAAGCCACTCGATTAAACAGATCAGCACGTACCGGAAAATGGCGGTTAGGAAAATACACTGTATCTACACCACCATCACCATCCGGATCAGAGAATGCCTGTAAGTAGACTCTGTTTATGTGGTGTTTTTTGACCCGTTCAAGAAATTTTCCCAGATTTTTTTCTTGTTGTTTGGGGTCTGGATCATAGATATCATCAAGATTGAGATTGACTGCACGTACAAGCTCTTTTTTAGGTTTGTAATGATTGGTGATTTGCCAGATAAAGTCAGCTAGCGTAATTCCGTGGCCAATCAGTAGTCGGTTTATGCTATCAGAACTCTTGATATCTACTTTTTCCTCTTCAAGGCTCATCGTAATAGGCATATCAAGTTTTTGAGCAATGTCGGTGGTGATGCGATTATAAGCACCGTAAGGCCACACAAGCACTCGTGGTTTTTGACCTGTTTTTCGGACAATAAGGTCTGAGTTACGTTTCAGATCATTATAAATACGTTGACGATACTGTTTATCACTTTCGTATTCGCCGATATCAGTACTATAGTGCTGACTGATAGCAGCAGGCTGTGTGTTGCCTTGTGGGTTGGCTATGATGCCATGATGAAGATCATAGCTATGAGAAGCGACTTCTACATATCCAGATTTCACCATCTCCCGAATTTGAGCCCAGCTTAAAAATTTTTCACGAGCTACGGGCTTGGAGCCATACATCACAGTTTTTCCGCCAGGTGTCTCCATCCAGCGTCCAACTAATGCAATCACGGCCTGATAGTCAAAAGCACGCAGCAGTGGATAAACTTGTGTATACATTCCCAGATAGCCATCATCAAAGCTGAGCAGCACGGCTTTATCAGGTAAAGCACGCACCCCTTTTTGAGCGGCCAATAAATCATCAATACCGATCACGACATAGTCGTGCTCTTTGAGCCAGGAAAATTGTGCTGCCAGCTCAGAGGTCTTAAGCGTCATGGCATCAAAATCTGCATCTTGATCAAGCTTATGATTGGCTTCATGATAGGAGAGCACAATAAGCTCCGCATGCACGGGGGTGATTATTGCCAAAAATAGCAGAGTAACCCAAAAATAATGCAGCCTCTGACAGAAAAAATATTTTTTTATTTTTTTTGGAAAATTCATCATCAAAACCTTATATATAAGTTCATAAACCCACGGATAAAAGACTCTTTCACACCATCGTAAACAGGTTTGGAGCGACTCATACCGTAAGCCAAGCTCAACTGCTGACTAAAGCTCCAGTAATGTTCATAGCTCACCATCCAGGTTGGTTTTGTATCAAAGTTTTGTTGGCTGCTTGAGCCAATTCCGATCTTGAAGCGTTGGCGCATTGATTTTTCATAATGCATAAAGGTCAGCCACTCATTATTAAAGCTCAGTTCAACAGAGCTTTGTTTTGAAGGATTAAAATAGGCCGCATTATCTACTGAATTCGTTTGATGGTAGAGATACAACTCACTCGCTAACTTGTAACGCAAGCCCGTGAAAAGACGTTGCTGGCCAAACACAGAAAGCGTATTTCGTTGATTGCCATCATCGAAATCCATATATTGAATAGAAGCTCCCAAGCTGCGGCTTTCGTGAAAACGATACTTTGTACCGACATTCAGAGACCGTGCTTTAACACCTGCCAGATCAGCTCTTAATGGTGTTTCATCGCTGAATGTTTCTATAGCAAGGCTTCCCTGCCAATGATCGGTTGGATTCCAGCTCCCCTGCAGAGAGAGCCCCGCAGACCCATCACCACCACTGACATTACCTCTGAGCACAACATCTTGTTGTTGATAATGAAACCCGATGCCCCCTCGGTTACGGGTTGCTGTTTCCCCAGAAAAATTACCCTGAAGGTGTGATAGATAAGCAAAGGAGCGAAGCCCCAAACGCCAGGGTCGATCATAGTAGTAGGCTGTAAACCCCAGATCACTGCTGCCCTGATAGAGTGTAGTATCGCTACTGGAGCCACCATTCACTTCGAGCCATACCTCTCGCATTTTACGAATATTGACTTCCCGAGTCAGGTTTTTTACTTGCAGGTAATCGCTATATTGGTATTGAAGTGGCTTCAACACTGCCTCTGATTCTGCGAAATTACCACGAGCAGACAGCGCACTGACAATGCCTGTTTTAGCTTCCGTATTATCTGAATCTTGAGCCAGCACGCTCTGGTACTTTTCCAAGGCCAGACGTGGCCAGCCTCGCCATAAAAAAACGTGAGCAAGACTGGTTTGCGCACCAGTATTATCGGGATCCTGAGCTAACAGGGCATTAAGCCTATTTTCAGCCTGACCCAGTTTTCCAGTATAGGCACGAGCCATGGAAGAAACAGTACTAGCATATAATTTATCAAAATTGAGCTGCTTTTCCTTGCTGCCTGGTGGCCATATCCATTGCGGCAATGAATTATCAAGGGCATCAATATGAGTCAGTGATTGCTCATAACGACCTGCCTCAAGGTAAGCGTAATACAGTGAATATTGTGCATCCAGATTGTGAGGATCTTTATTGATGGATTTTTCCAGCAAGGTAATGGCTTGCTCGGGTTGACGCTGTGATAAATAAGCATCACCAACAAGTGCTTGCACATAAGGAGGAAAATGCTTTACACCCTCTTTACGTAACTGTTCATACAGCCTAGTGGCTTCACGCATATAACGTCGATTACGATACGCTGCAATAAGATCAAAGCGATTACGCAGATACGCTGGAGATGTTTTATTCGTTATATTATTGAGTTGATTTTTTAGCAGCTCAATTGCTTTATCGGTATTGAAATAACGTTGGGATGGCTCCACTACACGCTGTTGTCCCCAACGTATTTCTATTGCCGCCTGATCGCCAAGCATTCGATTCCACTCTTCGGGAGTGAATAAACTGGTATCGCGACGGGCAAACTGCAGTGCTTCATGAGGAACACCCAGTTGGAGTAAGCTCATAACCCGAGCATATCGAATACTTTTATTGTTAGGTTCAATGACTAACAGTCGATCATAAATATCAAAAGCACCTGCGTAATCATGATCAACCTCTTTTATATAGGCCAGTGTTTTTAATAACTCGATAGATCCGGGATCAGTTTTAAGCAAAGACTGGATTTGTTTTTTAGCTTTAACAGGCTGTTTGGCTTCAGCCAGACTCATGGCAAGACCTAGTTGAGTTTGCCGCTCATTAGGGGTCTGTTTCAGTGCTGCACGATAAGCCTGGATGGCCACATTGGGGTGTTGCCGGTTGCGTGCAGATTTACCAATGGCTCTGAGAACGTAGGTAGGCGCCTGCTCAAAATCAATATGAGGTAATTGTGCCAGTACCTCTTCATCACGCTCGGCCCAAGCAAGCGTATTAATATAGTCGTAACGAAATAACAGATTGTCAGGGTAAGCCTGAACGAGTGAGTTGAGTTGTTTCAGTGCCGCTCCATGCTGGCCTTGGCGTGCCTGTTCTACCGCTGAGTGGTGTACAACTTTTGGGTTTACTATCGGAGCAGCAGTCACCGTTGAAATATCCGAATACAGCACTGCTCCGGCCAGCAATGCAATCACCGGTCTTCGTAGCATGGGTAACATGAAGAGAGATGAACGTTTGTTGTATATCCTTATTCTTTTTATTTTAGTCAGGTACATAACTGCCACCAAAATTGCTATAATTTAATTTTTAGTGATTACATTTTAGTCCCCCAAACTTAACAAACTCTTAAAGTATTCCTCCGCAGACAACAAGGAATAAAGCCACAAAGATTCAACTCTTCAGATCACTCACAAAACACTTTAGAATTCAAAACCTTCTAACTGATTCATTAGCCATAGCCATTCATAAATCACTATAAGACCGATAACAAACATGACAAACATCACCCGAAAAATTAATGCAGCACAAACTCCACAGGCACAACAAATTCCAGTGATTGGCGAGGGTCATTTTCAGGCATGGCGGGAAATGGATTAGCTTTTCTAGCCATCTCAAGTGCAGCTTTATCGAGCAGCCGATTACCCGTTGACTGACCCAGTGTCACTTGCTGTAACTGCCCCGAACGGTCGATCAAAATACGCAATACACCCTCTCCTTCAATACGCATACGCTTGGCTCTTTTGGGGTATTTTTTATGTTTATCCAGCCATGCCGTGAGCAATTGTTCATACTTCGCAGTCGCAACGGCATCCAGCGGAGGTACGACCAAGGTTTCCACAGGTGGGGTGACTTCTTGAGCAACTTCAGGTGGCGGCTCCAGCTTGGGTGTGGGCTCGACAATAGGTTGAGGCTTTGTCGGAGGTTTTTGAATCACTGGTTTGGGAACAGGTTTTGGCTTGGGCGGTGCAGGGATTGGCTTAGGCTCTATTTTTGGTTCATGAGTCAACTCTTCTGGAGGTGGCTCAACAATCGGTGCAGGTGTAGTCACAGTGGTTTCTGCGACAGCAGCCTGCAAATTAATACGTACGATTTGTTTAAGTGGCTCAGGAAGTGGATCTTTCTTGGGCAACACCAGCCATATAGCCAAACCGCCGTGTAATGCCAGTGTTATCAACAGCGCAATAACAATGTGTAAACGTGTAATGATCAAAAAACTATTTCTGCGTTGTAGCCAGCGCGATATTGCTACCGCCTGCAGCGCGAATTTCATCCATGACACTGAGTAATTGCTGCACTTCGCTATGAGCATCACTTTTCAGAGTGATAGGCGCATCACTACCTTGTTTTAGCAAGGGTTCAATCGCTGTTTTCAACTGATCCAATGCAATTTTTTCTCCATTAAGTGTTAATTCACCGGTTTGATTCAACGCGACTGTAATGGGTGTTATTTCACTCACATTCGAGCTGCTCGATTCAGGCAGCTCCAACTCTATAGCTTCCGGCACCAAAAAGGTGCTCGTCAACATAAAAAAGACCAGCAATAGGAAAACAATATCAATCAGCGGTGCAATATCAAGATGAGAGTGGATACGGGCACGACCTTCAAATTCCATGGGTTTCATCCTCGATTTTATCGTCATCACGGTTTGAGATACTGGAAGGTGTTTTACCAAAATGACGCAGCACCCGAATGCTGACATCTTTCATCGAAGCACGCACCTGATCCACTTCGCCTTCCAGATAATAAAAGGCGGCCATCGCTGGAATCGCCACTGTAAGACCAAACGCTGTGGTCAGTAACGCTTCCCAGATACCACCGGAAAGAATTGATGGATCAACACGGCTGCCCGCCGCTTCAAGGCTCATGAAAGCGACAATCATGCCAGTCACCGTCCCTAACAGTCCCAGTAACGGACTCAAGTGCGCAATGGATGAAAGCCCTCGCAGCCACGACTCAAGATTGCGAATTTGCGCCGAACCGACACGGCTGACTTCAGCCTCCACATCTTTGCTCGACATGGCCGGATCAGCACCACAGCGTATGGCACACGCCATCACATGAGCCACAGGACTACGCTGCTGCTTTAATTCATCCAGCGCCTTATTGTAATCACCTTGTTGTAACGCCACTAAAGTGGAATCCACAAAATTCAAACGACGCAAACCGCTACGGGCAAACTGAAACAACTTAAGCAAGATAATGGCCAGCGCCAATACGGACATCGCCAACAGCACGATCATCACTGGCCCGCCTTGCTGGAATAACTCGACTATATTCATAAATTCTTAATCACCATTTTTCTGTTTTCAAAACAAAACAGGGTGGCAAATCATGAAACTTGCCACCCGTGACAAACAATAAAAACTTACATATCCATTTCAATACCGGCATAAACAAACTGTGGCAGGCCTCCGCGTGCGCCATAAGGCTGGCGTGATACAACGTACTCATTATCCATCACGTTTTGCACACCAGCAAAGAGCTTCACCTCATCATTTATGCGATAAAAAGCAGAAACATCAGCAATAAAATAGCTGTCTGTTTTGCCATACCGTGCATCGGTATCGCCGTCACCATTGACTTGATCGTCTACATTATTAGCACTCGTAAACGTCTCGCTCACATAGTTACCCGAGATAGACGCACCCCATTTTTTTGTTTCGATACCCGTACCCACACTCAATGTCAGCTCTGGAATATAGGGGACTGCATTACCCGCTCTGCCGTAGCTAAAAATCGACTCTCCATCTGTAGACACCGAGTCATTTTTTTGCTCGGCATTGGTGTAGGTCACGCTCAGGAACGATGGGTTACTAAAGCCCCAGTGGTTGGCGAGTCCTGCGTCATATTGAATAGCAAGTTCAATACCAAAGGTATCCACCTCACCAAAGTTTTCATCATTACCGGTGCCGGTACCGCCCACATTATCGGTCACGATCAAGTCTTTAAAGGCAGTGTAGAAAAAAGTACTTTCAGCCGCGAATGCCTGTGGTGCATTAGTGTAACGTGCACCCATTTCAAAAGCAGTACTGGTTTCCGGATCAAGCCCGCCACGTGTGCCGCGTGGGCTAGGCGTGGAATAACCCGTATGCAGGCCACTAAAACCTGTCCACTGATCATTAAACTCATAGGCTGCACCAACACCGTAGGCGCTAACATTAAAGCTGTTTTCACCATCGCGATTTTGTGTGCCACCAACACCTTGTAATTCGACGGGTGCAGCCGTCTTGGAATCTTTAGAGATTTGACCCAGTTGCTCATAACGAACACCAGGGACGACCGTCAAAGCACCGATTTCAATAGTATCCTGGACAAACAAGGCCAACGCTTTTGTTTCCTGAAAACGATTGCCCGCCTCACCTTTTACGCCTGGAGTGATACCACTGATGGTGCCATTGGCCGCCTGAGCATACGTGTCTTCCCACTGAAAACGTGTGATTGAATCCTGATGCAGACGAAGACCCGCCATCACTTCGTGTTGAATATTGTCTGAGCCGAATCTAAAATAGCCAGTAGACTCAATACCTTGCGCCTTGTATTTGCGATTATTGGCTTTGATTATTAAATCACATACCGCCTTGCCCTTCATGCACTCCTGAGACATGCCTGGAGTTTCTATGACCCCAGCAATCTTGTCGCCATTGATTCTGTTGAGTTTGTACCAGTTACGTTTGAAGCCAGTCTGATAAAGCGTCGTAATCACATCAACGTCATCATTGGGGCTGATGTTCCAACGTAAATAGGTCTGATCCTGCTCATAATTCATGTTGTCAAAACGTGACGCAGCATAACGACGGGTTGGATCAGCATCAAAATCGGCTTGACTCAAGCCAAGATAGGTTTCATTGGCATCCAGGTCACTGGTGCCGTATTTAAACTCAAGCCGTTGATATATTTTTGTACTCGGCTCCCATGATAATTTAAGCATCACATCTTCTTTATTGAAACCTGTATTATCACTGTTGCGAGAATCATCCGTCTTGTCAATCTGTTTGAAACCGTCATTTTTTCGTTGATAACCCTCCACCAATACCCCGAACTGCCCGGCAGTGCCTGCATTAAATGTATTACCAGCATAAGCATGGGTACGCAGTTCATTAAAGCTGCCAAAGGTTGACTTCAGATACGCTTTTTCTTTGGTTGGAATGGGCGTTGAAAGATAGTTAATGACACCGCCGGTGGTGTGCGGGCCGTATTTAATCTGACTGGAACCTTTCAATACCTCCAGACCACTCATGCGCCCTGTTGTCGGTGAATAGTAAGCGGCGGGTGCGGTGTAAGGCGCAGGTGACATCATCACCCCATCTTCCATCACTGTGATTTTAGAGTTACGGGTGGTATCCACACCACGGATACTGATGCTCGGGAAGAGGCCAAAACCATCTTCTTCCCGCACATAAACACCTGGCACTTTACGCAGCGTACGGTTTATATCATCATAGTTTTGCTGACGAATCTCTTCTTTAGTCACCACCTGCGCAGAACCCGGCATTTTCTCAATATTAGCCGGATTACCGATCACCATTATTTTATCAAGTACGGTCTCCTTTTTTTCAGCCTCACCAGAATGCTCATCTGCTGCGCCCACAGGCAATGCCAAGCCAAGTGCAGCGAGCGCGATAGCATCACGCAATAAACGATTTTGTCTTTTCACTTTTCAACTTCTCCAATCTATTTTTTATTTTCGATAAAACCACCATGGCCGTAGCTCTGGTATTAAGAACTAAAGCAATGACAGGTTGATAGTTTGGCTGGCTACTCAGCGACTCCATACAGGTCGATTGGCTGGCTGAATCAAATTATGAACGGATAAACACAAAAAGTAAATGCGAATCACAATCATTTGTAATCCAGGAAACAGAAGCATAAAAAACAGACAGGGAAAATTAATTATTGCAAATAAGAATCAATCTCATTATCATTCGCACATTAATAACAAAAATGCACAACAAGAGGAGAGCTATTGATGACTTATATGATCGACGCTCGACTGGAGCAGGGAGCACCATCAATTACATTAATTGATGCAGTCACGGGCAAAGAACGCCTTCACTGGCGAGGTGATAATTCGCCTCAAAAACATGACTGGCAAAGCCTGTTTAAGAGGTTGATGCTGCTCTCCTGTGCGGATCGAATTAATCTGGTACAGCGTTCAAAGTCACCCAGCTTTGGTGAAGAGTGCCTTGTTTGCACAACATGTATTGAACCGCATGTCCTGAATTCTTGGCAATGCTCATTCAGCACGCCCTGCCGTCAAATACCTCGACCGTAAATATAAAGGGTGGTGGGGTTAAATCTGAATGTCGGCATGAATATCTATGTTAAATTCCACTTTATTGATTATCAATCCAATGACGATATCATGCATTTCGTCTGTTTTTTAAAAGCAGATTGTTCTGCGAGTCAGTCATTTAATCCAGGTTCGAAGGTTTAGATTTTTACGTTCAATTTTTTGGGTGTTACGTTTACCGACTTCATGATTGTCCGATTTTAGGTAACGCTCATAAGCGCCCCAGTCATCGGTGTAGTAATGGCTGATTTCAAAGGGTTCCAACAAAGCTTTCAGCTCTTTAAAAACAACATCTTTACGTCAACCAAATACATAGGCCAGTATCGTATTGGTTGCGTGATCAACGCCGTACCATAACCAACGTTGATTCGACTTACTCCCGTAAACGCAGGCGTTTTGTCTGTAACCATGGTGGCGGCGTTGACCTAGCTTTCATTATGGAAATACTCCTTTTATATACACATAATCCTTAGGTAAATTACAACTAATTTACTGGCTGAGCCTATGAAGGCAAATCATGTTCTAACGACATTATCACGTAAATAGACTGGCAACGCTTGCTCAGCTGATACCGCCAAACCTTTTTTAAAGTCATTCACCGCAAGCTGTGCAACATCTTGTGCATGTGGCAAATAATCGACATCCTGCGCTGAAATATTAACCACCTGACAAACACTATTTAATTCATCCTCATAAGCCCTCCAGCCATTACCTACAGCCAACCACTCAAGACTCTGACTGGGTTTAGGCACAACTTGTGGTGCACAAACAAGCTCATTGCCCAGCAATTCGACTAAACCGTTATCAGCCAAACAGTATTGTCCCCAATACACCTCACCCATCCGCGCATCAAAGGCAGCCAGAATATTTTTTTGCCGATGAATTCGGGATGCTCCTTGTGCTAATGCAGCCAAAGAAGAGACAGGAACAACAGGTAAATCAGCCCCCAGAGCCAACCCTTGAATCACACCAGTTGCAATTCGAACTCCAGTAAAAGCGCCAGGGCCACGGCCAAAAGCAACGGCATCCAGTTGAGTTAAAGAGAGTCCGGCATCCGCCATCAGTGACTCAACCATGGGCAAAATCAGAGAGGTATGCTGGCGAGGAGCCAGCTCATAGCGCTCAAAAATATCCCCATCCAGCCAGAGTGCGGCAGAACAGGCATCAGAAGCTGTATCAATTGCGAGTATTTTCATAGGTTTTGCATTATCATCTATTTTATAAATAACTCAAGTCATTCAAGAGTGGTAAAACCTAAAATGAAAAAAACAGTCATATTTTTCTTATCTGTTGCAATATTCAGCCCTTTATATGCAATGTCCGCCATCCCTGAACCATCAACAGCCCCCAGCCAATTCAGCCCTTTTTTTGACGATAAACATAATCCGGTTAAAGTCGATTTTCCTAAATATCAAAAACGAGATATCACGCCCCCTCCACCAAAACTGAATACTTTTGACAAAAGCATTCTTGAGCTTTGCGGTGATTTTGGAGCAAAAGTAAAAGCTTCAGATTTTAAAGCGTTGTTATATAAAAGATCATCGGCTCCTATTATTAAACGCATCCGCCAGGAGGTCGGTTGTGAATCATTCGGTGCTTGTAACAAAAAAAGTATTATTGAGACCCTGACTGCAATCTGGTTTAAACGCCGAGGATTTGCTCATATTTTTTGTGGTGATCCTAAAGCAGATAAAATGGGGGGATTGCACTACGTTGGACGTTATCTGGAAATGCAGCAAAAAGCATGGGGTGGGCCTTTATCCGTCAAAAAGGGAATTGAAGAAATTATTCCCAATACAATTTATTCACTAGGCGTGCAGCACCAGTGGAAAGGGAGAACCGTAGAAACCAAAATAAAAGGCTACGCTTATTCATTTAATGCCGCTGATTTATTGGTTCATACCACAAGAGCCTACGCGCAGCTAAACCCTAGACGCTCCAAAAGCAAGCAGACCTGCTTATATACCGTACCATCCGAAGAGAACACCCCAAAATTTCAGGCGCTATTAGTCGTACAAAATAGTAGCATTGTTACTTTTTATCCAGATGCGACGCCTGGGCGAACTCAGCAGTGTGACTAATATGTATTCTCCACGTTCAGTCACTCTAAAAATCTTTATTAGTGCTCTCTTAGTGGCGCTGGTTGCAATCGCCTTTTTGGGTTCACTCGATAGTATCGGTAAAAACTACACTGAGTCAGGAACAAAGCGTGCGCTCATGACGTTCGGTGTGGCTCGGGGATTGAATGGTGTCATTTCCGTTGCACAAGGAACAGAAATTGCCATTCAACCCGCAGGTATTGGAGTTAATTTTACTCCAGGCCAAATACTTGATCCCATTAATGACCTTATTGAACGTTTTTCCTGGGTGATGCTGAGTTGTGGTGTTTCACTTGGCATTCAACAAATATTACTGGATATCACGGTCTGGCCTGGATTTACATTATTAATCGCTTTTGCCTGCTTAATAGCCTTGTGGTTGCTTTGGCGACCTGATGTGCTTGGTGAAAAATGGCGATATAGAGTTTATAAAGCTGCGGCTGTACTTATTATTATACGATTTGCCGTACCGACAGTGGCCATTGCTAATGAAGGAATATACCAGTTTTTTCTAGCACCTCAATATGAATCATCCAGACAAGAACTTGAAAAAACCTCTGAAGCAATTGCCAATATAAATCGTGAAGCCCAGCCAGAAGTAATGCCTCAAGGCCCTAATTCCCTGCTTGACAATGTCAAGCGCCTATATGAATCGGCAAGTTACCAAATCAATATTGATGCTCGTATTGAAAAGTACAAAGCGGCCGCCACTCATGTCAGTGAAAATACATTAAATCTGATTGTTGTATTTATCCTGCAGACAATCGCTTTTCCATTGTTGTTCTTTTGGTTGATTGTTAAGTTTATCCGTAAAATTTCAGATTTTTAATGCCATAGAATTTAAACCCATGCGAACTCGGCTACCAATTTTCACCCAATAATTCAAAATGTGCCTGCGGATGCAAACAAGCAGGGCACAGCTCTGGTGCATCTGTTGCTTCATGCAGATAACCACAATTTCTACATTTCCAGACCACTCGACCAATTCGTTTAAATACTCGCCCAGCATCCAAATTATTTGCAAGTTGTTTGAAGCGTTTACCATGGTGTGCTTCTGCGATAGAAATCGCGTCAAATGCTGCTGCAATCTCTTCAAAACCTTCTTCACGGGCAGTTTTAGCAAAAGCGGGGTACATCTCCGTCCACTCATGCTCTTCACCCGCAGCAGCAGCGCGTAAATTTTCCAGCGTTGTTGCTATAGTGCCCGCAGGAAATTTTTCAGTAATTTCAACCTCCCCTCCTTCGAGGAATTTAAAAAAACGCTTTGCGTGTTCTTTTTCTTGATTCGCTGTCTCTTCAAAAACAGCTGAAATTTGAACTAATCCCTCTTTTCGTGCCGCCGCTGCAAAGTAGGTGTAACGATTACGCGCTTGCGACTCCCCCGCAAAAGAAATCAGTAAATTTTTTTCCGTTTGTGTTCCTTTGATTGTAGCCGCCATAGCTCACCTCATTAGTTTATTGTTAAAACGTACACGTCCAGCAATGAGTAAAATAAATATAAATAGTATTGATACAGCTCCACCGCCATCGGCTGTTACAAATCTTGATGCTTTTGCTTTTTTACTATCAGGATCACAGACATCCCCAAGTCCATTTTCATTGCTGTCTTGCTGATTTTCATTTCTGATTGCGGGACAATTATCAGCAATATTTAATATACCATCACCGTCATCATCATCCAAAAGACTTTTAAAAATATAAGCCGACCCTGAATCTTCACCGTTATCATTATCTTTATATGATCCCACTAATGCAGCATCGCCAGATAGTGAAACACTCACTCCGAAAGCGTCTTCACTCTGCCCATCAGCAGGCCTCGCTTGCCCAGCATAGTTCCACCGATTTTTTTTATCTCTCATATAGAGAAAGCTGCTGCCAGGACCGCGCCCGTTTGCACCAATCAAAGCAATACCATCGCTTAATGATACGCTTCGCCCAAAATAATCCCGCGCCTCTTGAGCTTCATAAGAAAATCTTTTGATCTGCTTCCATGTACTATTTGAATCACGCTCAAACAGATAAGCGGCTCCTCGGCTTAAAACTTCACCATAGGCACCAACCAGCAACAGGTTTCCATATATAGAAACACTGTATCCAAAAAAGCCTTTCTTTACTTTATCAACGGATACCAGCTGTGCTTGTTGTTCCCATTTCCCCGTGCCATTGCGTTGAAAGATGTAAACAGCACCGCTATCATATATACCAGATGATTCATTGACTTGATGAGCGCCAATGACTGCAGTATCACCGGCACTGGAGAGTGCTATAGATGACCCAAAGAAATCACTTGTTTTTCCATTACTCGCAAGTAATTTGGCTTGCTCCGTCCAGCGTGACTGTTTATCTCTAACAAAAATATAAGCCGCACCAGTCACTTTTTCATTTTGATTGTATTCACCAACCAAGGCAGTGTTACCCGACAATGCGACACTTAAACCAAAGCGGTTATTTTCCATTTCAACTGACGATTTTAATTTAGCCTGCTGTTTCCAATTTCCATTGCCATCTCTAATAAAAACATAAGCCGCCCCTGAACGAACGCCCTCAACTTGACTTCCATAAGCTCCAATCAATGCGGTATTTCCTGACAAAGAGACGCGACTACCAAAAAAGCTGCGCTCAGCTTTGTCGCTGGCAGTCAGTTTTGCTTGCAATATCCAGCGCCCTCCGCTTTTAATATAGACATAAGCCGCACCGGTTGTATTATTGTCACTCGAAGCACCAATCAGAGCAGTATCACCATCAAGTGAAACACTCCGGCCAAACAAGCTATTTTTTGTACCATCATCGCTCACGATCTTATAGTGAAGAGCACTGACCATTTTAGGTGTAATATCCTCATCACTTAATGATGTTCCTGCACGATACTCCTCTAGGTTACTGTACCCATCCCCATCCAGATCTTTGTTTGCATCACTACTATCCAAAGGATCAAGCTCTTTGTAATACTCCTCCAGAAGATCAGGAAGGCCATCGTTATCTGCATCTGGGTCAGCATTGTCTCCTATTTTATCACCGTCATAATCTGCAGATTCTAATGCATCAAAAGGAAAGTAATCATCTACATCCAGTATGCCGTCATTATCATCATCTTCATCACATAAGTTACCAAGCCCGTCGTTATCTGTGTTGGTCTGGTCAACATTAACCATATCAAGACAGTTATCTGCAACATCAAGCAGGCCATCACCATCACTGTCCGTTGTCATTCCACTGAATATATAAACAGCTCCGGCATCAATTGCATTATCGTCATCACCTATGCGACTGATCACCGCAGTGCCTTCATCAATAAACAGGCTTTGAGCAAAAAAACCAGTACCGCCATCCACAGCGACTAACCGAGTTTGTTTTTTCCAATCACCTGAAGTGTCACGGTAAAAAAGATAAGCTGCATTCTCCGAAACGGCTCCAATCAATGCGACGTTGCCAAGTAGCGAGACACTTGCTCCAAACCCGTCACTTCCCGAAGGCTTTTCTGATATCAGTCTGGCTTGCTGAGTCCATTGATCATCCACACTGCGCACAAAAACATAACTGCTTCCGTTACCATTAAGTTTATATGCACCAATTAATACTGTGTTTTCTGAAAGCGAGAGGCTGTAACCAAAATTTTCATCACTCGCATCACTGGCTTGCAACGCTGCATTTTGCAACCATTTTCCAGCAATATTTTTTTTATAAATGTAAACACGACCTTCACCTTTAGCGCCAATAAGTACCGTCTCTTTCGAATGCGACAGACTAAACCCAAAAAAGTCTTCTATGGAAGCACCTTTTTTAAAAATTTTTTCTTTTTGCAGCCAGCGTCCCGCACCATTTCGTTCAAAAACATAAACTGCACTGGCCCCATGCGCACCAATAAATGCTATATTATTTTCCTGCGATACACTGATACCAAAATAGCCACCCGCCACGCGGTCATCTGTGATTATTTTTTCTTCCTGTGTCCATTGGCCTGATTCGTTACGAATAAATACATAAACAGCTCCAACATTTTCACGCCCACCCACCGTTTCGGCGTGTGCACTGACCATTGCAATATCACCCGATAATGAAACGCTAGTACCAAAATAACTTTCTGGCTCACCATTTTCAGCCTCTAACTTAGCTTGCCAGACCCACTCACCTTCTGAATTACGCACATAGACATAAGCAGCGCCACTATTATTATTGTCTCCAATAGCTCCAATTAGAGCGGTATTGCCATTAAAAGCAACACTGAAACCAAAGCGATCATTTGCGGCACCATCTTTAGCTAATAATTTGTAATGTAGAGCGGTGAGTTGACTTGGGCGACTCTCTTTATCATCAAGCTTGGTTCCAGCTCTAAATTCGACCAAATTACTGTAACCATCTTTATCCAGATCATCATCTGCATCACTGCGATCATTCTCATTCAGGTTATAACGATCTTCAACCAAGTCAGGCAATCCATCATTATCCAGGTCAGGATCTGCATTATCGCCTACGCCATCCTTGTCTTCATCAACACTCTCTGAAGCATCTTTGGGAAAAGGGTCTTTATCATCAAGCACACCATCGTTATCATCATCCGTATCGCAGGCATCACCTTGCCCATCGCCATCACTATCTCTTTGGTTTTGCGATTGTACATCAGGGCAATTATCTGCAATATCAAGCAAACCATCCGCATCACTATCACGATTTACCTGATCAAATATATAAACCGCACCAGAATTTTCACCCTGATCATTCACTTTTGGTGCGCCAATGAGCACTCGCTCACTTGAAACGGCCACACGGTATCCATACCAATCATTTTCAATCCCATCTTGCGCTAATATTTTTCCTTGTTTACTCCATTGATTCGAGGCATCCCTGATAAATAAATAAGATGAACCGGAATCACCATCACCGATAGCACCCACCACAGCGATACCATTAGCGAGTGCAACATGCCCCCCGAATTGATCGTTGCTCATACCATCCATTGCCATCAATTTTTCCTGTTGCACCCACGGCTCTGCCACCGATCTAACAAATAGATAAGCTGCGCCAGCATTCACACCACTGCTATCATCCCGATATGCACCAATCAGTGCGACATCCCCCTCAAGTGCAACACTGCCACCAAAGAAGTTATCGTTATCACTCTCTTGTGTGGTCAATTTTTGTTGTTGTCGCCAAGAGTTTTGATTGCGCTTAAACAGGTAAGCTGAATTAATCGCTGCTGCACCCACAAGTGCCGTATCATTTGAGAGTGCGACACTTATTCCAAACTGACTCCCTGCGACAGGCGGATCAGCCACAAATTTTTCCCCCAGTGCCCAGCGATTAGCAGAGTCCCGTGTAAACAGATAAGCAGCATCGGATCCGAGCGAGCCGATGAGTGCGGTGTCACCATCCAAAGAGACGCTATGACCAAAGTATCGGTCAAGCGACCCTTCTTCCGCTAATAACCTTGCTTGCTGACTCCATTCGCCAGAGCTGTTTCGCACGAAGATATAGACGGAGCCAGAACGATGACTTACATCAGAGACCGCACCAATTAATGCAGTATTACCATCAAATGACAGCGCACTCCCAAATTGCTCATATTCAATCAAACTTTCTGGTTTTAATCGAGCCTGTTGCAGCCATTTTCCAGAACTGTTTCTCACATAGACGTAAACGGTTCCTGCGCCTGGAATGTCCTCGTAATTCCAACTTGCACTCACTAATGCGGTATCACCTGATAGTGCGACTTGCGCACCAAAATAATCATCTGCACGCCCATCACTGGCCAATATTTTATAGTGCAACGCTAAAACAGAGCCTGGATTTTCTGAAGCATTCGTCAGTGATGTGCCTGCCCGAAATTCATCAATATTATTATAGCCATCACGATCAATATCCCCGAGAGCATCACTGGCATCATCAACTTTCAAACCATACTGACTTTCAACTGTGTTTGGTAAACCATCGTTATCAAGGTCAGGGTCACTATTATTACCTATTCCGTCATTATCTGAGTCAGCCCACTCTGCTGCATCAAGCGGGAATCTATCCTGACTATCAAGCACCTTGTCATTATCATCATCGGGGTCACACACATCACCCTGCGCATCGCCATCGGTATCAAGCTGATCCGGGTTAGAAATATTTGGGCATGTATCCTCAATATTAACGACTCCATCTGAATCACTATCTTTTGCAATACCCAAAATTAGAGAGGCGGAACCATTTCCTGCTGGCTGATTTTTCCCACCTGTCTCGACGGTTCCAATCAGTGCATTACCATTATCAAGCACCACACTGGTTCCAAATGCATCCGAGCGCCTGACACTCTCTTCTTTCGCTTGCTCGACCCAATTTCCGGTTGGAGTCATTGTAAACAGGTAAGCCGCTGAAGCACCTTGACCATAAGCGCCAATCAGTGCAACGCCACTTTCCAATGAGACACTGTGTCCAAAATAGGAGTTTGATGCCGCATCTGAAGCAAATAACTTACTTTGCTGAATCCATTGACTCTGATTGTTGCGAATAAATAGGTAAGCGGCACCATTGGTAGAGTCCGCACCCGCGGCACCAATGAGTGCAGTATTCCCATTCAGTGAAAGACTGCTACCAAATGCATCACCATTTTGTCCATCATTAGCAAGCAACTTATCTTGCTGAGCCCACTCGCCCAAGCCATTTCGGGTAAAGATATAAACTGCACCCGATTCAGAGCCTTGATCATCACGCCCTGTTGCACCAATAATGGCGGTATCTCCATACAGTGAAATAGCGCGACCAAAGTTATCACTCCCTCGACTGTCGTCGCCCTTTAATTGGGCTTGCTCTGTCCAACCGCCTGAACTATTACGCACATAAACATAAACAGCACCACCGTCTTTTTTACCCGATGCTCCAATCAGTGCAGTATTGCCATTCAGAGCGATACTGATTCCAAAATAATCACCCGCCAGCCCATCGCTCGCTAACAGCTTATCTCTCTGAGACCATATCCCTGTAGCATTTTTTTGAAAAATATAGACTGAACCAGACTCAAGCCCCTTATCATCACCACCAATCGCCCCAATTAGAGCAGTATCATCCGAGAAGGCCAGCGCATAACCAAAAGAGTCATTAGTACTCGCATCATTTGCTGTTAGTTTTCTTTGCTCTTGCCAGAGTTCATCAGTAGCACGAGTATAGACGTAAACTGTTCCCGTATCCGTTCCATCAGCGCCCACCAAAGCAGTGTCACCAGACAGTGCAACACTGGCACCCAGTCGATCACCCGATGCGCCTTCCGAAGCAGTGAGTTTAATAATGGCATGACCAGCGCTGGCTGATCCTATGAAAAACAGAGTCACCAAAAAAAAGATAGACCATACAAAACGTATTGCTTGGACTGTAATTTTTTTGGTGGTATGTCGTTTTATTACGGACTGCATAAAAACTGATGATGAATAAAATTAAAGATGGATTAAGAGATAGTATAGAGTACTCTTAAGAGAACAAAGTTCAAAGGAAAAAGAGGTCAGTACCCTTTAAATGATCTATAGCCCTTTTATTCGTCAATCTTGATTGGTCGCCCCGTCTTGATTGGCCTACTTTTATGCCGAGTAGTTTTTCAATTTCATTCTTGAATCGCTCGCTCCCCATAGGTGCGCCAGTTTGTACTGATACTCGTATTTCATCGATGAGCTTTTCACCTGCCATTTCTTTAAAGCTTTATTCAAACGGTAGGCGGACATCAGGGGCGAGCCGATTTTCTCTTTTTATTACCAAAGGGTACTGACCCCTTTTTTGATTCCATAGGCTATTTTTTTGCATTCCCGTAAGACCCAAAACCGTCTTCGCTTTCTGCACCACCGAGGTAGTTCTGCGTAACCTGAGCCGTATCCAGAGCATAGTCGTAAATGGCGATGCGATGGAATGTTCCGCTCCAGAGCCTGACATCTTCTTCATTGTCAATTTCATTGGCTAATACCAGTGAGTAATCAAGATTCCATTGCGTGAAATCAATTTCACCTGAGTTCAGAGAACTCTGCAGGGTGCCATTGACATAGAGCCGACCCTCTCCATCTTCCGCCTGGGTAAATACGACATGCTGCACTGCCAGAGCATTCGGATCAATGACGCTTTCAGTGGTGACCGGAGTGTTGGCCCCATTGAGGTCGCTCTTGTTACGGCGTACCCGCATTATATAACGATCATTGTCCTGACCCAGAGTCAGGTTACGGGCACTCTGATCCTTTGAAATACTGACGATGCGAGCCGGGCCACTTTGCTCAGTGGTTGCAGGTGTGATCCATGCTTCCACGGTAAATTCCTGGCTAGCCATAATCGCACTGCTGATTTTTGAGGCCGCACCAACACTTCTGATACGGGCACCGGGGTGCGTAAATAACCCACCATCAACCCACTGCACAAGTGCTTCGTTTTCAATATTTAGATTCAGGGGAGTACTACCATTGCCGGATACATCTCGAATCATGTTACCGGAGCCTTCATTAAAGGTGTAACCGGCAAGCAAAGATCCATTGCCTGACAGTGATGTTTCCTCTGTGTAAGCCCCTTTAATTACGATGACATATTGACTGTTGTCAGGTGTGGCAAGAGTGACATACCCGCCCCCTTGAACCGTTGTATAACCACGTATCCACTGAGAATTTCTCACATCCAGCAAATCAACTGTAAAATCCCCGGATTCCCCGCCAAGGTTTAACTGGATGGATTGATCTGATACACCGGTAAAATAGATCGCATACTGAGCTGAATCATTCTCCAGCAAATATGCTTCGTTCGTCGCCCGCCCGCTGAGTTTGGCATTGTTGGGTTGCATGCTGAAAATATCAATATCGGAAACAAACATCCTCATACTTTTAATTTGAGGCTGCGCGGTCGGTACTGATTCTGAGGGTGGAATGTAGGTTAAACCAAAACCATGGGGCTTATCGGTTTGCCGGTGAAAACGAACCGCCGCTGCTCCGCCAAAGACAAATCGCCATAATTTATCTTCATCATCATGTTGGCCAGGGGATGTACTGGCACTGGACGATACGTATATTTTTTCAGCATTGATCGGCTTGCGGTTATTATTTTCAATCAGTCTATTACGAGCATAGAGAGTTTGGTCATACTGAAGCTGTCCTCCAAGGTGTGCGATTTGAGAAATCTCATAAAGTCCGTTCACCTCCGTGTCTAAAATTTCTTTCTGTGTTGGGTGGTTCGCATAGTACTTATCCCCCATGTCCGCGATATAAATCGTTTTACCTTGAGATGAAGCATAAGATTTAACAAACCCCACCCAATAGTCAGCCCAGGCTTTAGGGATTGGATTGTGACGCTCATTGTGAACATTGTAGGTGACGTTATTAAATTTTAACGTGCTTTCCAGAACCTTTTCGACAAACAGCTTCTGATATCCCAGTAACATCGTATTGTTATCTACGCTTGGAATACTGTTAAAAAATTTAATTTTATTAGGAAATTCAGACTGGAAGGGAAAGTAAGATTCATTTACTTCAGCCATACCACTGGCGGCAGAGGTATAGTTGATATTGTTCGCTGGATTCCATGATAAATCGTGATACTTGAGGCTGTATGAGGCCTCTTTATTAATAAAATCAAAGCCTTCCCATAATGTCACCTGAACAATAATATCCCTCTGCTGAGCTTCATATAGAAATGTTTCTAATCTATTAAAGTAAGATGGGTTGAAGGTATTGAGGTCAAACACGCCATTGGATGAGCCATGCGGCTGTATATTATTCGCACCGCTATCACGTCCATCGACATTATTTTCAGCATAATTCAAAACATTACGAATGAAATTACCCCCTGTAGCTTGAAGTAAATTCAGGTGAGCCACCATATCACTGTGATCCCACTTAAAAAGCGCATCATCATCAGACGCCCCGACCAAGAAGACTTGATTGCCTTTATACTTCCAGAAGAATGGGTTACTTGAAGGTTGAATGGCATCACTGCTCCAATCTCCTGACTGGGTCTCGCTTTCAGTAATGCTAAAGCTGACACTGGTCACCAAGCTATCTCGGTAGCCTGGTGCGACAGTGAACGCTTTTAACGTCACACTTTCACTGATAGCCAACGGGGTATTGTAGAGCGATGAGGCCGTTGTAGGTGTGGAGCCATCTAGTGTGTAATATATATTTGCACTCTGGATTGCACTGCCCAACGTCACCAAAGGTTTATCAAGTATGATATAGCTGCCTCCAGCAGGGCTGATTTGGGGGGCAATAGCCTGTGTGGCTTGTTCATTTTCACTGAGGTTTATGCCCTCATTTAACTCAGGCTCCAAATTAGAATCTGGGGTATCACCGATTGTAATTGCTCCACTAAGCAAGCGATCAGGCATAACTTTCATAGCTTGATTATTACTGATTATTACACCACTTAAATCAAGCAATTTATTGTTAACATTGGCATTATTGTGAACCTTAAAAGAGAGTTGGGTCACAATGCCGTTGCCAAGAATATTGTTTTTAGATGTATCAGCAATCAGGACACGATGCACTCCAGGGCGTATTTGTGATGATTGAATCGTATGACTACTTCCTGAGTTTCCCTCAACCGAAGCAGACATGGATGTTAATTGAGAAGGATCAAATAAGAGGTCAAATTGTAGTGCTACAGCGCTACCATCATGAGAGAGGTGGACTGGAACATTGATCGTATCACCTGGCTTCGCTGCAATACTGCCTATAACAAGACTAGCTTTTGCCAATACGATATTTGCTGACACGGCGGTGGACAGCAATAAAAAAGTAAGAATTATTTTCGTCATTTTATACATAGCACACTCTCTTCTTTCCCAAAATAGATTGGTTTGTATCCCGTTATGGATAAGGCACTGATAGTAGCCTGTTAAATAGTAAGTAATACCTGAGTGCGATATAAAAAAAGCCTGACTACATATGATATGCGGCCAAGCTTTTTTATTTCAAAAATTACACATTTTCAGTGATATTACTGATCCACAACATTTAACTCAACGCGGCGATTTTTTGCTCGTCCTTCTGGGGTTGAATTATCAGCATCTGGTCTATCAAAACTGAAACCTTTGATGAATAAACGCTCACTCGCTATACCCGCAGCAATCAGATGATTACGTACAGATTTTGCACGTAATATTGATAAATTTTGGTTATAAGAGTGACCCCCACGACTATCGGTATGCCCAATCACATCGACATTCAATTCAGGGTTCTGACGCAATGTCTCTTCTACTTCACTTAAAATGTGTAGTGCTGCATCAGTTAGTACTGCTTTATCCGTATCAAAGTGTACATCTTTAAGCACAATAACTTCTTTGATTTCACAGCCATGCTCATCAACTTTGGCTCCCGCACGAGTGTCAGGGCAACGATCTTTTGCATCAATTACGCCATCACCATCGCTATCTAATGGACAACCGACTGCATCAACAGGAGTTCCTTGCGGAGTATTCGGGCATTGATCCAAGCGATCAACAACGCCATCTTTATCAGTATCTAGCTCACATCCGTGAATATCAACGACTGCACCAACAACTGTATCAGGGCATCTATCTTTTTCATCTACAACTCCATCACCATCGCTATCTTTAATTTCCGGTAATGGTACAACAACGGGAACAGGTTTGAGATCACCAAAGCGTTTCATCAAGCTCACCGTAACGAATTGAGAATCCTTGTCATAAAAGTCAAAATCACCCCGTAAGGCCAAACCATTTTTAAACGCATACTCAATGCCTCCTCCCCATAACAGGTGGTAGTCCTTAAGGCGATTAAATGGTAAGTCTGACTGGTTTCTCATCCGACCCGCGCCCATTTTACCGAACAAGCCAAAACCTTCATGATTCAGGTTTTGCTTATATAGATAATATAAGGCACTTAAACCTACATCCTGATACTCAATCGCACCCCCTGGAATCGCTCCTACTCCAGCTATTTTGGCTTCCCCAAGATCAGAATAATAGCCTTCCAGACTCAGGCGTTTAAACAGGTCATAACCAATAAAGGCACGTCCGCCTTGACTACGCTTATCTTCAACAGAGTAAACTGTTCCGTTCGAATCAGGCTCCAGATTAGAGAGGCCTATCCCTAAACCACCATACCAGCGGCTTTGCCATTCAAATACACGCTGACTAGAACTCTGGTGATCAGGCATATCAAGTTCTGCCGCTTCAGCACTTGCGGGTGTTGCCCACAGAGTGCCTGAACCTAGAACCACAGCGAACACCGAGCCACTTAAAGCTTTCATACCACTGAGTTTTGATTTGCTCCGCATCACTAAACAAAATAGTGAAACAATCAATAACAATGGAAATACAGGGCTCATTGCACCCACTCCGCCAACACCTTTCAAACCTGTTTCCAGCTCTGAATAATTTGCAACGACAGGTGGTGGATCTACTACCCGTTCTTTAGCATCACGAAAATCAGGGATTGTATCGCCATTTGTATCAGGAATTGTTAGCGGAGTAATTGCAAGCTGGTCATCATAGCCATCCGTGTTGATATCTACCATTTCATCAACGAGACCGTTGTTATCTACATCAATTCCACCACCTTCAACCAGATCCTTCAGGCCATCATTATCTGAATCATAATCCAGATAATCTGAAACTCCATCACCATCGGTATCAGGGACAGGTAATGGAGAGTTTCCAATGCTGTCATCAAGCCCATCACTATTCCCATCTATAAAGCCATAAATGCGGCCATCATTAGCATCAAGATCCTGATCATTGGCACCCCCTTCTCTCACATCAGGAATGCCATCATTTTCAGAATCAAGATCACGATAATCTGGCAGTTTATCTCCATCGGTATCAACAGGCTGGCCATTATTGTAATTCACCATACCAGAATCTGGCGCAGTCTCTACTGAGTCTGGCAAACCATTCATACCTACATCGCCATCAATACGGCCATTACTGTCATCATCCATAACCAGTGCCAGATCGGCTCCTGATTCAGTCAGGTCATACAAACCATCATTGTCACTGTCTAAATCACGGTAATCGGGAACATTGGCTGCTTGCTCTTTAACTTCATTATCACGATCAGTATTCAAAGGTGTCACGCCGGCACCTTCAGCTAAACCATTCGCATTTACAACAGGTGGCGCGCCCTCGCCAATAAATGCATTATTATCAGGATTTTGTGCGCCAGCTTCAGTTACATCAGGAATGCCATCATTATCTGAGTCCAGATCACGAAAATCAGGAATTTCATCACCATCGGTATCTACCGGCTGACCATTATTGTAATTAGCCACACCAGACTCTGGTGCAGTTTCTACAGAATCTGGCAAACCATTAGCGCCCACATCTCCATTGATACGGCCATCATTGTCGTTATCCAGTACCAGCGCCAGATCGGCTCCTGATTCAGTCAGGTCATACAAACCATCATTGTCACTGTCTAAATCACGACTGTCAGGCACACCATCTTTATCGGTGTCCACTCCACCATCACCTTCTATTGCATCGGTAATGCCATCGTTATCATCATCCAGATCAACGTCATCCTTGATACCATCACCATCGGTATCAGAAGTACACTCACGCAAATTATCACTGCCATCACTATCAATTGATAGCAACTGATAATCACATAGTTTGCTAGGCAAAACCGGATGATCAGCGGTCTCTCCACCAACAAATTTCACGCGTACAATATAAGTACTTTCTGGATCAATACCGCCAAAATGAGCAAAAGGTGCAGCCTGACTTCCCCACCCCATACCGCCATTAATTTCTCGCACACCAGAGACCGCTTCATTTGTATCCGCATTATACAAGCGAACCGTGGCTCCTAATGCATCACGATTATTTGTTGTTAATTGAACCTGAAGGTAATTTTTATCATTTTTCAGGTTTTTCCAAAGCTCTGTTGGTGCATTGTTTTTATTAATCAACAGGTCCATATCACCATCACGATCGTAATCAGCAAAGGCGCTTCCTTTGCCAACACCCCCATTTTCAGCGATATTCAGGTTATCTATTGTAAAAGAAAAGTCACCATTATTAAGATACAACGTACTCACTTCGCCGCCTAAAAAAAGGTCAACAAGACCATCGTTATTGACATCTTCACAAGCAATACTTTCATAACGACCAGAAAAACTTGTTTCTGTTTTTAAAGAAAATTCACCATTGATCTGCTCAAAAATTCCCTGCTGACCACCCTCTGTTCGAGCCAGATCAAAGTCACCATCATTATCAAAATCACAAAAAACTGCCCCACCCTTATTATTATTAGGTGAGTTTTCATTGACTGTATTATTGAGTGAGAAGGTGCCGGTACCGTCGTTAACATATAGATCTATTTGTGCATCATTATTGGCTCGCCCATCTCGACGAATATAGGCATCAACATCACCATCCACATCAAAATCAGTGACGGCCAAATAATCACCAAGTTTATTCGCTGAGTGAATACTGGAATAAACAAAAACATCATTACCATTATTCTTATAAAGGTACGTACCCATCTCTTGATTTTGCACTAAAAGATCTAAATCACCATCCGCATCATAATCAAGCCAGCCCAACCCCTCAGAGTTACCGGGATCTTCATTTAATACGTCAATAAACGATGCCGCCGTACCATCAACATTTTTATAGATCACCAGCTGATTAAATTTATTAACAGCAAAATCAGTATACCCATCATTATTAAAATCGCCCCAGACGACAGAGCGAAGATCGTCTGTTGGAGAGCCAAAAGTACGAGCAATACTAAAAGTACCCATACAGATTCCATCAGCCTTGTCTTGCTGCAAAAGCTGAACATTGCCAGCATTCACCAAGATATCAAGGCAAGAGTCATTATTATAATCACTCCAGGCCACCCCTCCATTTTTAGCGCCCGCCAGAGAAATTTCCCCAGCAGGATTCGCTTCAAAAACGGCATGACTTATGACAGGTGATGTTGCTATGACAAGTGAAAGAGATAATTTGCTGATATATTTTATTGGTTTAAATTCAGCTTTTTTATTCTTGTTCTTGTTAAAATAGTACATAATACGCAAGTCTCTTAATATATTTATTCGAACAGTTATTAAGCAAAGAATACATCGTTAAAACTCAATGCCTATACGTTAAATCACTTACTAAACACTTAATTTTTTCCAAAAACATCAGCATGAAAGAGTCATTGACTGACTGCATCATGCTTTAATTTCCTATATATATCACTCCTTCCCTGGAAATATTCAGATCAAAATTACTAATGCCTTATTGTGACTAAACAAGAGTGATTTGAAGATTTTGCTCTAAACCTATGAATAAAGTCAAGAATACGTTTTATAACACATTTTGTTTTCTTTGAGCCAACGACTGCCCCATATGAACTTTTTCTTCAAGTTCAATCGAGTCCGCCCATTTAATTTGATCAGCGCCAAACAACAAAATGACTGTAGACCCCATATTAAAACGCCCCAACTCTTCGCCTTTTTTCAAAGAGACAACCGACTCACCCTCACCGTAAGCCTTACGTTGAACACTCTTTGCGGGGGGGCGTGAGATACCACCATCCCAAACAGTTTCAATACCTGATACAAAGAGTGCTCCGACCATAACCAGTGCCATCGGCCCCACTTCTGTTTCAAAAATTGTCACCAGACGCTCATTTCGAGCAAAAAGTGATGGTATAGAACGTGCCGTTGCCTGGTTCACGCTAAATAAGCGACCCGGCACATAGATGGTTTCTAATAGACGACCCTCCAGAGGCATATGAATGCGGTGATAATCACTCGGTGATAAATAGAGCGTTGCAAACTCCCCGCCTTGGAATTTTGACACCCATTTGGAGCCGCCTCCGAGTAAAGAGTCCACCGAATAGTCATGCCCCTTGGCTTGAATCAGATAATTTCCTCCATCACCCACCAGCGCGCCGAACTGACTGACAACGGCATCAACTGGAGAAATCACCCCCCCTTCTATTTCTGCTATCGGGCGCGCTTCTGGTTTAAGGGGGCGAGTAAAAAACTGATTAAAATTCTCGTATGCCGTGGGATCACTCTCTTTGGCAATCTGCATATCAATTTTATAGAGTTTGATAAAATTCTTTATAAAGCCATTTTTCCACCACACCACTTTTATCTGGGTTGCCCGATAGACTAAACGCGACAAAGCATGATGCGGCAATAAATATTGAGGTAATGAAAATAGAGCGTCAGTCACTTTTGTGATAAAAGATACCTTTAGAGAATTACTCACTGTTTTATATTCTTCCATTTCAATCCTGTGTCGATTTTTCTATAGATTTAACCGGCGTGACCCATCGAGAAACAAGCAGTCCAAGCTCAAACAACAGCCAAACTGGAATCGCTAACAATGTTTGAGAAATAACATCAGGCGGTGTCAGTAACATCGCAACAACAAATGCTCCCAAAATAATATAAGGGCGTTTAGTGCTCAATTTTTCAACGCTCGTCACTCCCATGCGAACTAATAGCACCACAGCAACCGGCACTTCAAATGCCAAGCCAAAAGCAAAAAATAGCTTTAACACCGTATCCAGATAGTTTGCAATATCGGGCATGACAGCAACACCCTCGGGGGCTGTTCCCATGAAAAACCCGAATAAAACTGGAAAAACAACATAATAGGCAAATACCATTCCAGCATAAAACAGTAACGTACTGGAAATAACCAAAGGTAAAATCAATCGCTGCTCTTTTGAATACAAACCAGGCGCTACAAACGCCCACACCTGATATAAAATAGCCGGTATTGCCAAATAAACAGCCAAAACCAATGCAAATTTAAAGGGGGTCAAGAAGGGTGCAGTCACTCCCGTTGCAATCATGGTACTACCTTCTGGCAAATAGCGCATGATCGGCTCAGCAAGCAGCGTGTAAAGATCATTAGCAAATGGAAAAAGTGCTATAAAAATGAGTAATACCGCCAAAAGTATTTTTATCAGCCGATTCCGCAACTCCACCAAATGTGCGACAAACGGCAGAACTCTGACCTCGCTTGATGAGTCTAAGTCAGGTTGATGTTGGTTTTTTTCTTCCATAGCCTATTAATGCGCCATAGAAGGAATCATATTGGGTAAATAGGTTTTCGGTGGAAGCTGTAGATAAAACCCCTCTTCCCGCAACTGCTTGCTAACATCAGCAACATCGGCACAGGCCAGCTTTCTATCTTCTGTCAGCTCTACAGACATCACTAATTCCAGCTCACCCAACATCGTTAATAATGACTCAGGAATGCGTGAAAAGTCATCCTCCTGCTCAACAAACAGGTAGGTGTCATATTTTTTTCGGCCTTTATAAACAACGCACTTCATACAGTCACCTTTTAATCTCTTTAAAAATTTCATCTACCACGTATTATGCGTTCCAACACCTAAAAGTCAAAAAATTTATTTTAATGAACCAACCCCATATTTGCTTTTTTAACCTTATGAATTTCGTCACGCACACATGCAGCCTCCTCAAACTCAAGGTCACGCGCATGTTGATGCATCTTTTTTTCCAACGCTTTAATTTTCTTCTGCAGCGCTGCAGGTGACAGACTTCCATACTCAATGATCTCTTCTGCAACAGAAGCATAGCGCTTTGCAGATGACCCTGAACTGCTGGCATAAGCCCCTTCCATAATATCAGACACCACTTTTTTCACACTCTGGGGAGTAATACCATGCTGTTTATTATGTAACTGCTGCTTCGCTCTACGACGCGTTGTTTCATCAATAGCGTAACGCATTGATCCCGTTATTTTATCCCCATACAAAATTGCTTTGCCATTAAGGTTACGTGCAGCACGACCTATGGTTTGAATCAACGAGCGCTCTGAACGCAAGAACCCTTCTTTATCTGCATCAAGAATCGCAACCAGTGACACCTCGGGGATATCCAGACCTTCACGTAACAGGTTAATACCCACCAGCACATCAAATTTACCCAGGCGTAAGTCACGAATAATTTCGACACGCTCCACCGTATCAATATCGGAATGGAGATAACGTACTCTGGCACCATGTTCATTCAGATAGTCCGTCAGATCTTCTGCCATGCGTTTCGTCAGAGTTGTGACCAATACGCGCTCGCCTATCGGGGCACGCTTATTAATTTCAGATAACAAATCATCCACTTGCGTGCCCACTGGTCGCACTTCAATTTCAGGGTCAACCAAACCTGTTGGACGCACCACTTGCTCTGCAACAGCCGCTTCATTCTCTGCTTCATATTTCCCCGGCGTTGCTGAAACAAATATTGACTGTGGCGATAATTTTTCAAATTCGTCAAAACGCATGGGGCGATTATCCAGCGCGGAAGGTAGGCGGAAACCATACTCCACCAAATTGGTTTTACGTGCGCGATCACCTTTATACATCGCACCAATCTGAGGAATCGTCACATGACTTTCATCAATGACCAGCAGCGCATCATCTGGCAAATAATCAAATAGTGTCGGGGGCGCTTCACCGGATTCCCGTCCTGAAAGGTAACGTGAATAGTTTTCAATACCCGAGCAATGCCCCAGCTCGACCATCATTTCAATATCGTATTTTACCCGCTGCTCCAGACGCTGTGCCTCCACTAGCTTCCCAGCATCATTTAACTGCAGTAAACGTTCTTTTAATTCAACTTTAATCAGATCAATCACTGAGAGCACGGTTTCACGTGGTGTCACATAATGAGATTTAGGGTAAATTGTTAAACGCGGCACTCGGCGCAACACCTCACCGGTCAAAGGATCAAACCAGGCCAGCGACTCAATTTCGTCATCAAACAGCTCAATGCGAACAGCATCATGTTCAGAATCTGCCGGATGGATATCAATCACCTCCCCTCGAACACGGTAGGTTCCTCGCCGCAAATCAACATCGTTGCGGCTGTATTGCAGATCAGCAAGCCGGCGTAGAATTTCACGTTGATCAATAATATCGCCACGATCCAGATGCATGATCATCTTCATATAAGATTTTGGATCACCCAAGCCGTAAATAGCGGATACTGAAGCTACTAAAATAGTATCGCGTCGTTCTAGAAGTGCTTTTGTCGCAGAGAGCCGCATCTGTTCAATATGGTCATTAATCGAAGCATCTTTCTCAATAAAGGTATCAGATGCCGGCACATACGCTTCTGGCTGGTAATAGTCATAATAAGAGACAAAGTATTCAACCGAATTATTTGGAAAAAATGCTTTCATTTCACCATAAAGCTGTGCCGCCAAAACTTTATTGGGCGCCATAATCACTGTAGGCCGCTGCACCTTTTGAATTACATTGGCAATCGTATACGTTTTACCTGAGCCTGTGACTCCAAGCAGCGTTTGATACATCAAACCATCATTGAGACCATTCACCAACGTATCAATTGCAGTTGGCTGATCACCTGAGGGTTGAAATGCTGAAACTAATTCAAATTTTTTATTCATAAAGGATTTTGATTATCGGCTTATTGTTATATGATTTAGCGACCTACATAGCTCAGCAATTTGATCGGAAAAATCATGCACTTGTCAGAACGTGTCAAAAGAATAAAGCCATCCCCTACTCTCGCTGTGACCGCGCATGCAGCAGCTCTAAAGGCCATGGGCAAAGACATCATTGCTTTGGGCGTGGGCGAACCTGACTTTGATACGCCAGATCACATCAAAGAAGCAGCTATCACAGCAATCCATCAAGGCTTCACCAAATATACAGCCGTTGATGGTATCACTGAACTCAAGCAGGCCATCATAAATAAATTCAAGCGCGACAATAGTCTGAATTACGAACTCAATCAAATTTTGGTTTCATGCGGCGGAAAACAGAGTTTTTATAATTTGGTGCAAGCACTGCTTGATCCAGGTGATGAAGTTATTATTCCTGCACCTTATTGGGTTTCATATCCTGACATGGTGCTATTGGCCGATGGCCAACCTGTCATTATTGAAGCCGGCATTGAACAAAGTTACAAGATCACACCCGAGCAATTGGAAAATACAATTTCTGAACGCACTCGGCTATTCGTCATCAACAGCCCTTCAAACCCAACGGGATCCGTCTATAGCCGCGCAGAACTGATTGCATTAGCTGAAGTACTGAAACGCCACCCTCATATCATCATTGCAACTGATGATATGTATGAACATATCTATTGGAATAGTGAACCCTTCAGCAATATTGTGATGGCTTGTCCTGAGCTATATGACCGCAGCATTGTGCTCAATGGAGTTTCTAAAGCCTATGCAATGACTGGCTGGCGTATCGGTTATGCCGCGGGCCCAGTCAACCTCATTCAAGCAATGAAAAAAGTCCAGTCACAAAGCACCTCCAACCCAGCGTCTATCTCTCAAATTGCTGCACAAGCCGCCTTGGAAGGCGAGCAAAACTGTATACAAATGATGTTAGCTGAATTTAAAAATCGTCATGATTTTGTTGTCAATGAGCTCAACCAAATTAATGGCTTTGAATGCCTGAAGTCTCAAGGAACTTTTTACGCATTCCCCAATGTTCAAGCAACAATAAACGCAACTAAAGATATCAATAATGATGTTGAATTAGCCGAATATATTCTAGAAAAATCAGGGGTCGCCTTAGTGCCAGGGTCAGCATTTGGAGCACCAGGGTATCTGCGACTCTCTTTTGCAACCAGCATGGAAAATTTAGAGAAAGCACTATTCAGAATAAAAAAATTACTTAAATAATAAAAAACCAATGTTCAAAAAATCAATTAAATTTGATTTTTTGTGATAAGTGTCACATATTACGGATATTAATTGGCTAACAAAGGGCAAGACATGGATGTCAAAACCCAAAATTTTTGCCGTCGGAGCTTTCACGATCCAACGGCCTGTGATTATGGGTTCACTATAATAGAGCTCCTGACTGTGCTTGCTATTGTCGCAATCACCACAGCAACGGCACTCCCGCCCCTGCAATCTTTTTTCACAAAAAACTATCTAACCAGCCAAATCAACTCTCTGATTGCTGATATTAACCTGGCTCGCTCCGAAGCCATTAAACGCGACAACAAAGTTATTTTATGTGAAAGCAATAACGGCACACACTGCAGTCGCACCCAACAATGGCAATCAGGCTGGATTATTTTTAGTGATAGCAATCACAATAATAAAAGAGATACGAACGAACTCATTATTCGAACTCAAAATTCATTTAAAGGAGGTAACAACCTGCAATATCATGGCTTCCGAACAGACTATTTTTTAAGTTTCTATTCAACAGGAATCACTAGCAACAATGGTACATTCACATTATGTTCAGGAAAGTCCCGATATAATCGTGCGATTATCATTGCTCGAACAGGGAGAGCACGCTCATCACCCACAATGGTAAATGGTGACCCCGTAAGCTGTAACCAGACAAACTGAACAGCCCCATGATTTCAAGGAGAGATCAGGCATTATGTCCAAGGAAAAACGGAATTATTACCGGAGTAATTTTCAAATAAAAAAAACGAGCAATGTTATTTACCTAAAATTCAAACATACGAGCCAATCAATCAGTGGGGCATTTGATCTATCTAACTATGGGTTAGGTGTACAATGCTATGGGCTAGGCACACAATGCAATCAACCCATCACAATAGAAACTCCTGTCACCATTGAGCTTAAAGCTTTTGAACTTCACTTAAGCGTTCATGGAGCGGCTCGTTGGTGCACTCCTGTTGATGGTCAAAAAAACCAATACCGCTTGGGAATTGAGTTTGACTCAACACACCCTCAGGATAACAAGCTGTTTTCTTTCGCACTTCAACGTTACCTAAAAACAGCAATGAAAGCATCATGACAAGGAGGTCATATGCCACCCATTACAGATTGGCCCATTGAAGAGCGACCGCGTGAAAAACTTTTAAAACGTGGCTCCAATGCACTTTCAGATGCAGAACTTCTTGCCATTTTTCTCCGCACAGGAATCCGTGGAAAAACAGCCGTCGATTTATCTCGCGACCTGCTCAATGAATTTGGCTCATTACGCGCTTTGTTTAATGCAGACATCACACGATTTTGCCAGGCACCTGGACTTGGCCCCACTAAATACACACAATTGCAGGCCGTACTGGAAATGGGTCGCCGCTATTTAAAAGAGTCGATGCAGCGAGGCGACACATTAAGTAACCCAAAAGATACTCATAACTACCTGATTGCACGACTCAGAGACTACAGCTATGAAGTATTTGGTTGTCTGTTTCTAGACAACCGTCATCGTGTGATCTGTTTTGAAGAGTTATTTCAAGGCACAATTAATAGCGCCAGTGTTCACCCTCGTGAAGTCGTCAAACGTGTATTAACACATAATGCAGCCGCTGTGATTATCGCGCACAATCACCCGTCGGGTGTTGCCGAACCAAGCCATGCCGACAAAGTGATCACCCAACGCCTTAAAGAGGCGCTGGCACTCATTGATGTTCGATTACTAGACCATCTTGTCATCGGTGACAACAAAGCGGTATCATTTGTTGAACGTGGTTTGATTTAAGCACAGATATTTGATATAAAGCTTCGTTTTGCTCTAAAAATCTAAACTGTAACTAATATTATATTTTATTGTTGTAACTATTCAGATTGTAATCTGAATAGTTACATATTTTTTAAGTCTGTTTTGGAGACCGTATAAATGTCCAAAGTATGTCAGGTCACCGGCAAGCGCCCGATGACTGGGAACAATGTATCCCATGCCAACAACAAATCTCGTCGTCGGTTCCTGCCCAATTTACACTCTCACCGTTTTTGGGTTGAGAGCGAAAATCGCTGGATTCGTTTGCGCATCACCCCTAAAGGTTTGCGTATTATTGATAAAAAAGGAATCGACACCGTACTGTCTGAAATCCGCAGCCGTGGTGAAAAAGTCTAGGAGAATATTATGCGTGAGAAAATCAAACTGGTTTCTTCAGCTGGAACAGGTCACTTTTATACGACAACAAAAAATAAACGTAACATGCCTGGCAAGTTCGAAATTAAAAAGTTCGATCCCGTTGTTCGTAAGCATGTGATGTACAAAGAAGCAAAAATCAAATGATTGCTGAAGGAACCTCTGATTGAGTCGACCAGAGGCTCCTTAAAGTTTTATTCTAAAAAACCCGCTTGTTTGTAGCGGGTTTTTTAATCGTACTGATATTCAAATAATATTATGAACCAAACCATAGCCTATCGCATAAACAACAACCTTTACCTAAACATCACTGATCGCTGTACGCTGGAGTGCAAATTTTGCCCTAAAACACAAGGCATCAAAAAGGTTCATGATTTTGATCTGACACTGGAACAACGCCCCGAAATTGAATCAATCATAGAGAGTATTGGCAATCCAAAAAACTATGATTCTATTGTATTTTGCGGTTTTGGCGAACCCACTCTCAGATTAAAAGAACTACTCACTGTCGCCGAACACATCAAAAAAGAGGGAGGAAAAGTACGTATCAATACTGACGGACTCGCCAACCTATTTCATAAACGTAATGTATTACCTGAATTTAAAGGATTAGTTGACGCGCTATCTGTTTCACTCAACGGTCAAAATGAAACGGTTTACAATCAACATTGCAAACCGGCACTCAAAGGGTCATTCAATGCCGTGCTCGATTTTTTACGACTAGCCCCCAAATACGTACCCGAAGTGACTGTCACCGCCATTCATGGACTTGAAGGTTTAGATATTGATGCTTGCGAAAATCTTGCTAAACAGCTTGGGGTTGGTTTTCGTCAGCGAACGCTGGATATTGTTGGCTAGGAAACTGCCCAAGAAACAGATTATGATATCTGTTTATACACCCCACCCACCATAGCACTCCCCATAAGATCAGATACTGATCCTGCGTCCATTTTACGCATCACTCGACGGCGGTGTATCTCAACAGTACGATGACTTATATCTAATACTCGTGCAGCCTCTTTATTACTAAGACCATTAACCACCAACGCCATCACTTCGCGCTCACGCGGAGTTAACTGCTCATAACGCGACATAACCCCTCTCTTCAAACAATCCTCTTCACGAAACTCTATGTCACGCTGAAATGCATCGTTAACACAGCCAAACAGCCTGTCATTGTCAAATGGCTTCTCTAAAAAATCTACAGCTCCAGCCTTAAATGCACGCATTGCCATTGAGATATCCCCATGACCACTCATAAATATTATAGGAATTTTAACTCCTTTTTCAACAAGCAGATCTTGTAACTCCAAACCGCTCATTCCAGCCATACGAACATCCAGAACAAGACAGCCAGCCTGATTGCTATCATAGCGCTCCAAAAAATCATGTGCGGAAGAGAATGTTTCTACTGCAATGTATTTTGTATGAAGAAACAGCTCAATCGCCCCGCGCACAGCATGATCGTCATCGACCAGAAAAACAGTTGACTGATTATTTTCCATTAACAGCGACCGGTAACGTCAAACAAAAAAGAGCACCATGAGGCCGAATGTTTTCAGCACATAAACTTCCACCATGCGCCTCTACAATATTTTTACTGATCGATAATCCCATTCCCAGGCCATTCGCCTTAGTTGTAAAAAATGGATCAAATAGCCGGTCACTTATTTCCTCAGAAAAACCAGCACCATCATCTAGAATTGAAATAATAATTTTTTCTCCATCCTCATGTAGCGCCGTAGAAATAATCAACTCACCATACGCTTCCATTGATTCCACTGCATTACGCAATAAGTTTAAAATAACCTGTTCAACCTGAATTCCATCGACAGAAACCCAAGGCAATTCAGAATCCATATAGCACCGTAAAACTATTTTTTGATCATGAATATCAGTCTCGACTAATTCAATAACATTACCGAGCAAATTGTTAATATTAACCGATCGACGTTCACCCTCTTCTTTACGTACCAATTGACGGATACTTCTAATAATTTCACCCGCTCGCAATGCCTGAGAGCGACTTTGCCTTAGTGCGTTTATTACACGGTCAGAACAAGGCACATTATCATTATCAATCAAATTCAGTGCCGCATCACAATAACTGGAAATAACAGTCAGCGGTTGATTCAGTTCATGCGCCAGACTGGAAGCCATTTCAGCCATTACATTCAAGCGCGCAACTTGAGCCAACTCCGCACGGTGAGCTCTGATCACAGAAAAACCTTTCTCACGCTCACTTACATCCTGCGCCATCAACAAAAAACCAATTAATACTCTATGTTCATTCCATATCCCAGAAAATTTACACTCAATACATTTAAGGGCATCTCCCTTATCAAGTTTGATGGAAAATTGAAACGACCCTTCAGTGTGAATTTCATCTGTAATTTTCTCTAGATATTCCGGCTCTAAAGCAAGTCTGGAACAAACATCTGTAATTAAACTTTTACTGGAAGCATCAAAACGGTAATCCAATATTTTTTCAGTCGCAGGATTAGAATAAATAATTCGATAGTTTAGATCTGTCGCAATAATTGCAGAGTCAGCAGAATAGAGAATATTTTTAAGAATAAGTTTATCATTCAGGTCAGTTGTTTCAAGTTCTTCAGACTGATGAACATTTTTTTTGGAGGCGCATAGCAGTGGCTTGGATTCAAACATTAAGTACCTGTACTAAGTTATTCCTACAACTCCATATGAATGGCCTATACTATTGTTTTTACTCGTAAAATATGTATATTTAGGAGGATTTTAAATTTATTCGTTTATCTTAAAAAATAGATAACATGCCTTTATAGTGAGCATAATAGTACATTTCCTTTAAAATTTTAAGTGATAAATTTACACTTATGTATAACTGAAAGTTAACTATCATCTTAAAATTAAGTATTAACCCTTATTCCCACCATTCCAAAACCATGCTCTAATTAGCCCAATTAAATGGAAAAATAATAAAAAGTCATGGAGAAGGAACATACCGTTAGGTAGATGATGGTATTGATACTGAAGCGGAGCTTATATAAAGGTTTGGAAAAAAAGTTCATCCGGTAATTCACCCTCCCACAGCTGGGTTATCGAGTGGCTTTACTTTGCCAAACCTTTTTTCTTGACTCATTTTACCTTTCCTGTCACGTTTGCATCATGCAAACACTCAACCCATTAACACTTCCATTAAATGGTCTTCACCTGATTGAAGCCTCTGCTGGTACCGGAAAAACCTACACAATCAGCACACTCTACTTGCGATTTTTACTGGGCAATTTACTCGATAAAGAGAAAAACCAGCCATTGCAAGTCGATGAAATCCTTGTGGTCACTTTCACTCAAGCTGCAACAGAAGAGTTGCGAGATCGTATTCGTCGTCGCATTAAAGATGCTCGCGAACTGTTGCTCCAAGGTCACAGCACTGATATTGCACTGACTAAACTCCTACAGAGTTGCCACAACAAACAACAAGCACTCGTCCAGTTAAACGATGCACTCAAGCGCATGGATGAGTCCGCAATATTCACCATACACAGCTTTTGTCAGCGCATGCTTCAGGAAAATGCCTTTGAAAGCGGCACACTATTTGATACTGAACTGCTCACCAACGAAAGCACTCTGACTCGACAAATCATTGAAGATTTCTGGCGTATCACCTTTTATGATGCACCTGCCGAATTGATTGCATTTGCCCAATCAACCTGGAAAACACCGGCTGGATTATGGGAAAAAATATCTCCATACGTCAAACATACAAACATAAAATTCTTACCCACAACGTCATTATCTGGCTTAACTGACTGCCTCAAAAAAGCCACTTCACTTTTCGAGCCACTCAAAAATATCTGGCATACTGAGCAAGAGGTCATTTGCGACTACCTGCTAAACTCAACAAACTTAAAGCGTAATATTTATAATAAGAGTTTACCCACATACATTTCCAATACCACAAAATATTTTTCAAATCGCACAACCCTGTTAAATCCACCCGAAAAATTCGAACTTTTTTCTATCACTAAAATTGAGCATTCACTCAAAAAAGGAGCTGAGCTTCCTGAGCATATTTTTTTCAAGCACTGCGCTGAATTTATAGCGTTGATTGAGTCAATACGCACAGAAATTCACCTAATACTCTTACAAAAAGCTATTACATATTTTAAAAGCGAGTGGACTATACGTAAACAGGAAAAATCTCAACTGACTTTTGATGACTTGCTCTTACAACTCAACAATGCGATTAAAAGTACGGATGCTGGGGCAACACTTATTAAAAAAATAAGAGCCCAATACCCCGCAGCCATGATTGATGAATTTCAGGATACCGACCCACTGCAGTACGAAATATTCAAAACTCTCTACTCAAATTCGCCCGAAAACAGACAGCCAAACAGCACTTTGTTAATGATTGGCGACCCCAAGCAAGCCATTTACAGCTTTCGTGGAGCCGATATTTTCACCTACATCCAGGCCAAAAAGTTTATTAACAACCCCAATAACTGCCACACACTAGGCACTAATTGGCGCTCAACTCAAAAAATGGTTCACGCCACAAATACTCTGTTTGAGCAATCCGGTTCACCCTTTATATATAGTGAAGATATCCCGTTTATTGCTGTCGAAGCGGCGGGGGAAAGCGATAAAGAGCCACTTATTATCGACAAATTTCCTCCCGTGCCAGTACAATTTTGGCAAGTAGAAAGTGATAATAGTAAAGCTGTTCCAGCCAATATTGCAAAAAAAGAGATTGCATTAAGCTGTGCATCAGAGATAACCAAACTATTGACACAAGGTGACCAGAGTATAGCCGTCATTGGTAAACAACCTCTTCAAGCACAAGACATTGCCATTCTTGTACGCAGCCATACTGAAGCACAGGTCATGCAAAATGCCTTGCGACAATATCGAGTCGCCAGCGTTTGCCTCAGCAGAGAAAATGTATTCAACACACCCGAGTGCAACGCACTCTATCGAGTACTCTTTGCAATTATTGAACCCAGTAACGAGCGCTTGCTTCGTGCCGCACTTTGCACGCCACTGCTGGGCTGGAGTGCTCACCAGCTTGAAGCAATGAACCATAGTGACCATGCATGGGAAAGGATTTTATTGCAAATACAAAAATACCACCAAAGCTGGCTAGAACATGGATTTATCGTCATGTTTCAGCAACTATTACAGGAGTATGGTATTCCCGACAGACTATTAAAAAAGAGTGATGGTGAGCGTTCACTCACCAATCTTCTGCATCTTGCTGAGCTGTTACAAAATGCTGCCATAGCACAGCCAGGTATGGAAAATTTGCTGCGTTGGTTAGACCTTAATCGTACTCATTTCGATGAAAATGAAGAGCAGCAATTGCGGCTGGAAAGTGATGAATCACTCATTAAAATCATCACCATTCATAAAAGTAAAGGCCTTGAATACCCAGTCGTATTTCTACCTTTTATCTGGAGCGCACGAGCTCAGAATAAAAACCAGTCTGTTATTTTCCATGAACCAATCAACAATCAACTCTGTGTCGACATTAACTCTAAAGACAAAGAGAAGCACCGTGAAATGACCAGACAAGAAGAGCTTGCAGAGCAGGTTCGCTTACTCTACGTTGCACTCACTCGTGCAAAATATTTATGTTATATCGCGTGGGGGAAAATCAAGGGCGCAGAAAACTCTGCACTTGGTTATTTATTGCATGGCGAGCTCAAAAACTTTAACGAACTGACTGATGCAGATATCAAGAGCCAATTATTAGCATTAGCAAAAATAGCACCCGATGCGATTCAGGTCAATCGACTGCCTGAGCCAGAAGAAAAACTCTATCATTCTATTGAACCCATAGAAAAAAACAATAAAGCCAGACTATTTAATAGCACAATAAACAGACAGTGGCGTATTACCAGTTATTCAGCGCTCACCGAGAAAAGAGGTCAGTCCCCTTTGATTCAAATGTCACCAGAGAGTACGCTAATTTATCAAGAATCTAAGGAGGCTGACCCCTTTTCCAGATTTCAGTTTCCCAAAGGAGCCCATACTGGAATATTTCTGCATAGTTTGCTGGAACGACTCGACTTTACAAATATAACAGAGTCGTCACTAAATCAGAGTGTCATTCGTCAGTTAACCCAGTATGGTTTCGATCTTTCATGGACACCTGTTATTGAAAGCTGGGTCTCGGATATATTAAATACACCACTCAATGCTACAAACGATTCACTTAATGCAATCAAATTAAAAAATATTGCGAATAGAAAAAAAATAGTTGAAATGGAGTTTTATTTTCCTTTGGCACAGTTTAATGCGAATCAATTAAATAAGCTTTTGATGCGCCACACAAACATAAGAACAACTTTGAACTTCCCGGCCATGCAAGGCGTGCTAAAAGGGTTTATTGACCTGATTTTTGAGCACAATAACAGATATTATATTGTTGATTATAAATCAAACCACCTAGGGAATCAGTTAGAGGATTATGCCTCAACTCAACTCAACTCAGCCATTGAAGAGCATCACTACAACCTGCAATACCTGATTTATACCGTTGCTTTGCATCGCTACTTGCAACAACGCCTTCCTGATTATTGTTACAAACAGCATATCGGCGGTGTTTATTATCTATTTTTAAGAGGAATGTCACCAGAAAACGGTAACGTAACGGGCATTTTTCATGACAAACCACCCTTGAGTCTGATTCAGTCATTAGATCAACTATTTACAGAAAATAAAAACCAGGAACTCTGATTTCATGCTAAAACAGCTCAGGCAGTTAGCTCGACTCGGTTTAATTCGTCAGCTTGATTTGCATTTTGCTCACTTTATTAATGAACAAGCAACAAACCCATCAAACACTCTGGCGCTCCTAACCAGCTTACTCAGTCAAAAATCTGGGGAAGGCCATATATGCATTGAACTCAATAATATCGCCGATCAGGTATTATTTAACACACAAAAACATGATGATATTAAAACAATAAAAGCACCTGATATTGATACCTTAATATCCACTTTAAATGCCAGCGGTGTTACAGGCTCCCCTAGAGAGCACTCCCCTCTTATACTTGATCACAACAACCGGCTCTACCTCAGTCGTTATTACTTTTTTCAATCATCACTGGCTGAAAACCTGCTAAACCGTACTCACAAACCTGTCTCCGATCTCAATATTGATCAACTGAAAAAGAACCTGGAACAACTTTTTCCTGTCACGTCAAATAACAAGCCTGATTGGCAAAAAATAGCAGCGGCCACTGCCGTATTGAAACGCTTTACAGTCATATCAGGTGGACCAGGGACTGGAAAAACAACAACCATCACAAAAATACTGCTGCTATTAGCACAACAACAACCCGCCTGTCGTATTGCACTTGCTGCTCCCACAGGAAAAGCCGCTGCACGTTTAAATGAATCAATAAAGCAAGCCAAAGAAAATATTAAATATTGTGATTCCATCAAAAAAATCATTCCAGAAGAAGCATCCACAATTCATCGTTTATTAGGTGTTATTCCGAATCAAACGGAATTTCGTTATCATAAAAATAACCAATTACACTTGGATGTGCTGGTTGTCGATGAAGCCTCAATGATTGACCTGCCGCTCATGGCTCGATTAGTCGCGGCACTGCCCGTTGATGCCCGCCTTATTTTATTAGGTGATAAAGATCAACTCTCTTCAGTAGAAGCCGGCAGTGTTTTGGGTGATATCTGCGGTAGTGAACCGCACAAAGGTTATTCTGAATCGCTTTGCCACACTCTATCTCAATTGACTGCGCATAAAATACCCAGTACTCATCCAGAATCCAGTTTTGGTGACCATATTGCACTCCTGCGAAAAAGCTACAGATTTAACGATACGAGTGGAATTGGCCAGTTGGCTCAAGCAATCAACCAAGGCCATACAGAGACGGCACTCAAGATTCTTAATTTAGAAAAGTATAATGATATTCACCTTCATGAAAGCTCAGTGAGCCAGCTTTCTGCCCTTGCAAAGTCAGCCGCAGAAGCTTATTCAGTTTACATTCAAGCAGAAACTGCTTCAGAAGCCTTGAAACAGTTTAATCGGTTTCGTATTTTATGTGCACAACGTGAAGGATCATCCGGCACCAAAGCAATGAATACACAAGTGGAAGTGGCATTAAAAAAAGCCGGACTAATCCCAGCAGCTAATACACCTTCATACGCAGGCCGACCCGTGATGATCACGCGTAATGACTACAACCTGAAACTTTATAATGGTGATATAGGCATCACACAAATTGACTCATATTCTGATCATCAATTAAAAGTATTTTTTTCTCAGCCAGACGGCACCATACGCAAAATTCTCCCCTCACGCTTACCTCCTCATGAAACTGTTTATGCCATGACTATCCATAAAAGCCAAGGTTCAGAGTTTAATAAAGTATCTATTGTGCTCCCTGAAGTGGACACACCACTATTAACACGAGAATTAATCTACACTGCCATTACACGCGCTAAAAAAATAGCAACGCTATATAGCTCAGAAAACTTATTAAAAATAGCAATTAAACGCACAACAGAGCGAACATCAGGGCTGGAAGATGCACTTTGGCATGCACTCAGCGAGTTGTAATAGAATACAAACTATTTTTCTTTAATGCGTACCGCCAAAACATCACAAGATGCATGGTGCAATACACCATTTGCAGTCGAACCTAACAACAAACTGATGCCATGACGACCGTGAGAACCCAAAATAATCAAGTCAACATTTTTTTGTTCAGCAACCTGAATAATTTCATTCTGTGTTCCACCCACTTTGATCATTTGTTCTGCATAAGCCAACCCAGCTTTATCAACAAAGCGTGATAGAGACTCTTTTGCTTTTTCTAAAAGCATACTCTCTTCGATCAATAAATTCGGCATTGGAGTAAAATCATCCCCAAAACCGAGCGGTAAAGCATACTCCACAACATTTAACACAGTTAATTTTGTCTCTTCTCCAAGTAAAATCCTAACCCGCTGAACAACTTGGTATGCAGCAGGAGTAAAATCAATTGCAAGCAAAATATGACGATAAGCAGACATGGTATCAACCCTCAAAAAGCCTAAGAGAACTCCAGTATATACCTATCATGGTGTTATTTTCGAGCACAAAAAAGCCCACATAAACCAACTAAAAAGAGGTCTATGTGAGCCCAAGAAAAAAACTGTGATTGGTTTAATCGCGCCAGGTCAATGTTTTACCATTTGGACGTGGTAGGACAGGGTAAGTCACCTGAGGTGTTTCACCTGTCAAAGTTTCCAGAAAAGCAACAACATCATTCACTTCATTATCAGAAAGCTCTTTTGCAAGCTGTACTTTCGCCATAGTACGCACCGCATCATGCAATGTTGCCGCTGAACCGTCGTGAAAATAGGGTGCAGTCATGGCTATATTACGTAAAGACTGAACGCGAAAAAGTTTATCGTCAGCATCTTTACCTGTCACCTCTTTTACACCTGCATCCGTACCGTATGAAAATTTCATGAACTGATTATTTGTAAACAATGGGCCACTGTGACAAGCAGTACAACCCGCTTCAACCAAGGTATTCATACCACGTTTTGCCGCTTCAGAAATTTTACCTTCACCACGTACATATTGATCAAATGGTGCATTAGGGGTATTGAGTGTGCGCTCAAATACAGCAATCGCATTTGCCATGTTATCGTATGTAAGTGCATTCGCATCATTATTAAACGCCACTTTAAATTCTGCGGTATAGCCCGCTTCTTTCAAGCGTTCGACGACCTCTTTTTCATCAATACTGGCCATTTCTACAGGGTTCAATGGTGGGCCTTTTGCCTGCTCTTCCAACGTTTCTGAGCGACCATCCCAAAATTGCTTGCTCCAGAAAGCTGAATTGAATGTAGTGGGTGAGTTTCGACCCCCACGTTGCCATTTATGGCCGACTGAAAACTTTTGATTATCAACGCCATAAGTTGCCAAATTGTGACAAGAGTTACATGAAAACTGCCCACTGGCAGAAAGCGCGGGTTCAAAATAAAGTTTTTTACCCAACTCAATTTTAGCAGCTGTTTGTGGATTTGCAGGATTATCAGGAATTTCAGTTGGCAACGCCCCTAAACCTGCGGGTATTTCTGGTTTGGATGACATGGCCATACTGCTGGCACTAAACACAGCAAGTGCTGCAATAGTGACACCACTGGAAATTCGTCGGCTTAATACATTTTTCATTGAGTACCTCTTTTAATTTAATATTTAAAACTTATTAGTAATAACTCCTAAGTAATAGTAAAGTAGGTTTGGTTTATTTGTCAATTTATTAATGAAAAGGGATAATCGACCCGAATTTAGAGTAAAAAGGATTAATTATATGAATGGAAAACGGAATGATACTGAAATTAGTACGTTATTAAATAATAACGGGATGCGGGCAACCCCGCAGCGTATCGCTATTTGCAAGCAATTGCTGCTGGAGAAGTGCCACCGCACACCGAATGAATTGCATGAAGAGTTATGCCAGCGTTTTCCAACTATTTCGCCAAATACAGTCTATTTGACGTTGTCACAACTAGAATCATCAGGATTGCTTCGGCGCTTTTATGTGGATGGACAGGCAATATATGATAGCAATACAGAAACACATGACCATATTTACTGCCGAGTATGTAAATTGTTACTTGATGTCGATACAAGCGCTGATGACCATACCCCCAAATGTAAAGAAGAGTGGTCTATTGAATGGGGTACACGAGTGTGGTCAGGAGTTTGCCCTCAATGTCATTAAGTTCAACATGCGACCTGTAAAGCCATTACGCTGACTGCACTAAAGTTTGACCAAAATAAAATGCCGCGCTACACTTGCACACTTACAGCACATAAAAATTATTTGAGGGCAGAAAACTATGAACATTACACTTTCAGCAGATACAGAACTGATCAAAAAGGGGCGTGAATATGCCAGCGCGCACAATACATCGCTAAACCAGTTGATTAGAGATTATTTGCTCAAACTTACAGGCGAATGTAATGCAGAAAAATCAGCCGATGAGTTTGTACGAATAGCGAGTAATATGCCGGGGAAATCTGCTAGCGGATTCAAGTTTTCCAGAGATGAAATTTATGATCGTTATAACGACTGATGAACAAAACTTTTATTGACACAAACATCATAATTTATGCCAACGATGCTCGTGATGAGGAGAAGCAAAAAAAGGCTCTGAATATCGTAGCAAAGCATATGCGGCTTGGAACAGGTGTTATTTCTACACAGGTATTACAGGAGTATGCTCATGTAGCCCTAAATAAGTTACATCAACGCCAAGATGTCATTCTCAGGCAGTTGTTTCTCTTGGAAGGGCTGGAAATCATCCCACAAAGCCCAGCTCTGATAAGACGCAGTGTAGAGATCAAAACTTCATACCAGATCAATTTCTGGGATGCATGCATCATCAGTGCGGCCGAACATTCAAAATGCAACATCATCCTCTCTGAAGATTTAAATAACAGTCAATTTTATTCTGGAATACTTCTGAAAAATCCGTTTACAAGAGAAACTTAGCTCTCCACATGACAAACAAAAAAACAATATTAATCACCGGCTGTTCCAGCGGCATTGGTTTAGCATGTGCATTGGGACTACACAAAAAAGGCTATCGTGTATTTGCGACTGCACGTCAGCAAAAAGATGTTGATTCACTGCAAGCACAAGGCCTTGAAAGCTTTCTATTGGATTTAGATCAAAGTGACTCCATTCATAGCGCAGTTGATGAGTTGTTATCTCGTACAGGGGGCACTTTGTATGCACTCTTTAATAATGCAGCTTATGGTCAACCGGGTGCCGTGGAAGATTTAACTCGTGACGTATTACGTGCACAGTTTGAAACCAATCTATTCGGAACGCTGGAACTGACAAACTGCATCATTCCAGTCATGCGGCAACAAGGGCATGGGCGTATTATCTATAACAGCTCACTGCTGGGCTATGTCGCACTCTCCTATCGCGGCGCTTATAATGCCAGCAAATATGCACTGGAAGGGTTAGTCGATACACTACGTTTAGAGATCAATAATAGCGACATTTTAATCTCACTGATTGAGCCAGGCCCTATTACCAGCCAGTTTCGTGCCAATGGCTACAAAAAGTATAAGGAAAATATCGACTCAGAAAACAGTGTTCATCGCACGATTTACCAGTCGATCGAAAAGCGCCTTACAAATCCTGGCCCTGTTGCGCCTTTTACACTGCCGCCCGATGCGGTACTCAAAAAGCTTATTCATGCACTGGAAAGTCCTCGACCTAAACTACGCTACCCCGTCACATTTCCAGCCTACCTTTTTGCAGCACTGCGGCGACTGTTGACCTCACGCGCACTTGACAAAGTATTACTTAAAATTTCTTCAGGAGAACACAAATAATGACTCAAACAGATGATTACCGTATTGAAAAAGACAGTTTAGGCGAACTTCAAGTTCCAGCGAATGCCTGGTATGGCATTCAGACCGCCCGTGCCATCGCCAACTTCCCGATCAGTGGCCGAGCACCTGACCGAGACTTCGTACAGTCTCACGTAAAAATCAAACGTGCTGCGGCAGAGGCCAACCAACAAGGGGGCTGGCTTGACGACAAACAAGCCAAAGCAATTATTGCCGCTTGCGATCAAATTCTTGAAGGTCATTATATTGATCAATTTGTAGTCGACCGTTTTCAAGCTGGTGCAGGCACCAGCCATAACATGAACAGCAATGAAGTGATTGCCAATTTAGCCAGTGTCGCTCTGGGGGGGGAAAAAGGTGAATACAGCCCCATTAATCCCAACGACCATGTCAACATGGGGCAAAGCACCAACGATACAATCCCCACAGCCATTCGTTTAACAGCGCTTAAAAAACTCCCCCGTTTAATTGCTGCTATTGAAGATATGGCCACAGAATATGCACGCATTGGCAAACAAGAAGAAGATACAGTTAAAAGTGCCCGAACCCACTTGCAAGATGCCGTACCCACAACATTAGGTCGTGAATTCAGTGCTTACGCCTGGACTTTAAAGCGCTGTGCAGCACGTTTAGAAAGCTGCCGTGATCCGCTTTGTGAAGTTGGACTGGGAGGCAGTGCTGCCGGCACAGGGCTTAATACCTCACCGGGCTATATTAAAAATGTCGCAAAAGCACTGGCGCAGCTGACCTTCGAGGCGATTCGTCCAGCCGATGATCTGGCGGCACAAATGCAGTCTATGAATGATCTACAACACCTGTCATCAACCATTCGTGAAGTCTCTCTGGAGTTAATACGAATCTCTAACGACATGCGTCTGCTCGCCTCAGGGCCACGCACAGGTCTGGGTGAAATCATGCTGCCTGCCGTACAGCCAGGCTCCAGCATCATGCCGGGCAAAGTGAACCCTGTGATGTTTGAAATGCTCAATCAAGTCTGCTTTCAGGTTCTTGGGCAAGATTCGGCTATCAGTTATATGACTCAGGCAGGACAACTGGAACTCAACGTGATGATGCCCGCCCTCGGTTCAGCACTATTCGATATGATGGAGTGGCTCACCAATGCAACTAACGCCGCCACTGAAAAAAACCTAAAAGGTTTACAAGTCGATCGTGATCGCTGTAAAGCTTTTCTGCACAGCAGTGTTGCCCTTGCAACATTATTGAATACAGATATCGGTTATGCCGCTGCGGCTGAAGTCGCTAAAGAGTCTGAAAAAACGGGTAAACCTGTCAACATTATTGTCGCAGAACGTAACCTTATGGCAGCGGATAAATTTGATGCACTCGTACTCAAAGCCGCCAAAGATGGAAAAATCTGATATTAAAAAAACTGTATTCTTAACAGTGTGCTGTATAATCTTGTAAAAATCAGTTGAGCCACTTATTTTTGAGAGATAAAACAAGGTAATGATTATGAATATATTAGGTCGTATTAAAGTCCTGTTTCTTACTGTAGTTGTATTTGTAGCTGGATGTTCCAAAGATCTAGATAGCATGACTCTTAATGAAAGAGCGATACATCAGCCAGATCGATATACAGAGGATCATTCAAAAGATAAATTACGCAAACCACTCGAAGTATTAAACTTTTCTGGCCTTGAATCTGGAGACACTGTTATTGATCTTCTTGGCGGCGGTGGTTACTACTCAGAACTCTTTAATTACATTGTGGGTGATGATGGACGTGTGACTATACAAAATAACTCGCTATTTCTAAATTTCTCAAAAGAAGATCTCGAGAAACGATTAAAAAATGAACGACTGAAAAATGTTGTCCGCCTCGATAGCGAATTTGCTGATATGAAACTACCGAGCAATACAGACCTTATTTTCATTGGTCTAAGCTATCATGACATCTATGTTCCACGAAAAGACCCCATCATTACTGCCAATAGAGAAGAGTTTTTTGAGCAAGTCATCACCGCGCTAAAACCAGGCGGAAAATTATTAATTATTGACCATGCGGCAGAGCCTGGAACAGGAAAAGAGAGTGCCCCTAAACTGCACCGGATTGATGAAGAGTGGGCGAAAAAAGATATTGAAAGTGCTGGTTTCAAGTTTGTAAAAGCATTGGATGTGCTCAGAAACCCTGATGACAACTATCAATTGGATATCTGGAAAAAAGAAGTCATCAAACGAACAGATCGCTTTGTCCACCTGTATAAAAAACCTGAAATAAGTGAATAGAGAACGAGACGTTAAAAAATGAGTGTAAATGTCATCATTGTTGGCTCACCTCGCTCAGGAACCAGCATGACTGCTGCAATATTCAAAAATCGTGGCTACTTTGTTACTGAAAATGAAGAAAATCAACTGCAGCAAGCCAATGAATATAATCCATATGGATTTTGGGAGGCTGAATCTTTAAAAAAATGTAACGCAGAGGTTTTTAAAGCAGCTGGATTTGAATGTGAAAATACGTGGTTATTTGATGCTATTTCTGATCAACAAACAGAAAAAATACTTTCCCTTACACCATCAAAAGCACATAAAGAGCTGATTGCACAGTTTGAAGAACATACCCCCTGGTTATGGAAAGACCCGAGTTTATGTTACACAATTGGGTATTGGTGGCCTTTATTAAAGCAATCAAACACAAAGGTTATTTTGCTAAAACGTGACCCAAAAGAGATACATCAAAGTTTTCTTCGCCTAAGATGGAACAACGATGATAAACAAGCCTCTTTTAGGCGCATTGAGCACCATATGAAAACAGCAGAGCATGCAATGCAACAATACAATATTCCACATATTGTTGTGAACTATTCAGATTACGCTCTTAATTCAAAAGAAACAGCCAGAAAAATCAGCCAATTCTTTCAACTTGAATTAAGTGAAAATGATCTGGGGTATGACAGAAAGCTCAGAACCAATGGCTACCGTGGAAAGTACCTGCGTCTTCTAAATAGTTTTGGCGATTTGATGCCAGATGAACTACGTAAAAAAATCAAGAAAATGATTCCAGCTTTTATTATGAAAATTATCTACCCTCATCGGTTTATTAAATAGCTCGGCTATTTATAATATTCGGAATAGCAAGGATGCACATTAATTTTATAAGTATGGTATGGATATCCCCCTATCCCCCTATTTACCTGTCTTTACTAAAAATCTCTAAAGAACGGTCACGAAATATGACCTGACTCACAACTTATACGAATGGCTTGAGATATTTTACCTTATATGAAGCAAATCAACATCCAGACGTGGAATGAAAAACAGTTTAGAGATTCCAGGCACGCCTGGAATTTACTATTAGAAAAATCAAACTCAGATCCACTATTTATGAGTTGGGAGTGGCAACATACATGGTGGCACACCTTTGCCGAACCTGAGCAGATGCAGTTACAACTTTTGGCCGCCGTAGATGACAAGGGTAATCTGGTTGGTCTTGCACCTTTATATCTATCAAAAGCTAAGTCAAAAAAGATCATTGTGACTCATAGGCTGCAGTTCATTGGTAACTGCTGGCATGGTAAAGCGACGATGCGAACTGAGCTCCTTGATTTTATTGCAGAAAAATCACTATCAAATGAAGTTGTGAACGCTTTCTACAAACATATAAACACCTTATCAACATGGGATGAACTCATACTCGTTGACTTAAAAAAAGATTCAGACACATACAAGCTGCTAAAAAAAGAGAAGCCCATTCCTAATTCCTACTATCGCATAGCAGAGGAGTTCAAAAGCTTTTTTATAGAAACAACCGGAAGCTTTGACCACTATATTAAAAATTTAGGGAAGAATACACGCCTTAGCTTATTTAATCGGCGAAAAATACTTGATCAGCTGGGAGAGATCCACTTCAATCCAAAACAGAACGATGATATTGAGTCTCAATTCAAACAACTTAATCACCTACACGCTAAAAGGTGGGGATCCCCCGTTTTTCGGGATAAACGATTACGTTTCAATACGACTCTAGCGAAATTAATGGATCAACGAAATGCATTATGCTTCTCAATATTATCTATAGATAACAATCCCGTTTCGATCCAGTACAACTATCTTGTTAATAATCAAAAGTATAATATTCAAGCAGGATTTGATGAAAGTGTTCATAAAAAAATTGCATTAGGTTATATACATTTTGGCTATGAAATAGAGCACGCATGCGCTAGCGATATAAACAGCTATGATATGTTAGCTGGCAAAGGAAAAAACACACACTACAAAGAGCGACTAACCCGCTCCAGTATCAACATTGTCAATGTACAAATTATACGCAACCAATGGGTAAAATATTTATATAAATTATATGACTATTTCAATAAGGCATAAGTAAAGAGCGAGCACGTAGTAACTTGGACATTCTGACTTGCTATATTTTTTCGGATACATAGTAGATCCAACCGCTGTCAGAATCATCTTTCTCAGGCAACAAAACCTGGCCATTCAACTGAAACATTTCCAGTAATTTGAAACCCTTCTTTGTTAGCTGTTTAGTTTGGTTATACCTGTCAATATAATAGGTTAGCAAGCCAAAATTATTTCCATTATCATTTAAAATCGAAAAGCTTTTATTGTGTACCTCATTTGATATCAGCTCTTTATGATTTTTTTCTTGCTTATAATAACTCACTACATTTTTAAGCAATCTAACTGGGTGAAGTGTCAACTGTAGCTTTGGTTTTAGAATAATGTGGTTATATTTTCTATTATGTGCCGAAAAAACAAACACCCCGCCATTTTTTAAAACGCGCTGTATTTCATCTAAAACCTGCATGCGATCATCATGACCAATATAATCTATCCCATTGTATGAAAACATGACAAAATCAAATTCACCATCATCAAAATGGCTTAAATCTCTTGCATCACAATGCTCAAATGCCAGTTCAGGGTACTGGCTTTTACAAAAATCAACCATGGGCTTTGAGTAGTCCACGCCAATATATTGATGAGTAAAATTACGGAAATAATGGGATGTCCGGCCAGCACCACAACCAATGTCTAATATTTTTTTACCGTAATAGGCATCTTTATATTTTACCAGGATGCTGACCTCGGGTGCCTGCAATGTAGTATTGATATAGGAGTGAACTCCATCACTGCTTGAATACAGCTCTTTGTTGATCGAATCGAACACAATAACTTCCTTCCTTTACAACTCTTTTCCATACCGAAAAATAATATGCTTAACCATACAATCAATCGCATCACATCGGGGTTGATACTTTGAGAACGTATGATCCGCATCTTCAATGAAATGAATATCTATTTTGCCATCGTTAATAAGTTTTTTCGCGGTTTTTCCTGCGCTGGTCATCAAAATATCATACCCAGGATCGCTTCTTGCAAGAATAAATGATAAGTGCCTGTTGCGAGAAGCAATTTGCATTAAATCAATATTTAAATTATTTTTAGAATGACCTTCAGCAGCGACATTATCACTTCTGCTACTCTTTATTGAATTTATTTTTGCGGATATGATAATCTTTATTCGATTTTTTATCGTTTCATAAAGTTCAGAATAATCTGACCCTCCTCTTATTAATCTTAACCAGCTACTGGGATCCTTCAACGCCTTCATATACCAATTCCAGTGCCCAAAATTCTTTGCAGGTGAACTATCAAACTCCATACCTTCGTACCAGTAAAAGGTAAGAGGGTTAATTAAAATACTCTCTACGATATCCACATTCTTAAGATCCAGAGCCGCATGAAAAGAGAAATAAGCACCTGAACACAAACCTGTCACAACGTATCTGTTTTTTTTGTATGCAGAGCCGAATGACTCCATAGCTTGACGAATCACATCACTTGATTTATCAATGTACTCTCTATTTTCTTGTTCGTGGTCATGAGTAATACTATCCCCCAAGCCAGGGATATCAATTCTCAAACAGCGAAAACCTTCAGAGGCCAAACTTCTGGCTAAAGACACATATAATCGGCTCGGACCAACTCGGTGCGTAGCACCCGAGCTCGCAATAATGATGATAGGACGTTCTGGTGAAATTATTTCAGGCGGTTCGACCAAGATAGCAAAATTGTTGTTATCCGATCCAAATCGAACAAATGACTCTTTCACTTTTGATTCATTTTGACCATACTTTTCTTTATCATAGATGGACTTGACCCATATGCTCGTAGCAACATCTAAATCTGCAGCTTCACACTCTGTAGCACTCGGACAATCAATTCCCGCTCTGACCCAGCTCACCACCTTATGAATAGTCTCATGAGGCACAACCGATTTAAGTGCCAACAACAACATTTCGGAATAACCCGAATATTCAAACTGCTCTACACTAACCCCTTGAGCGACCCAGCCATCTTTCAATTTGGTCTTTACTTGCAAGTCATCCCGGGGAATAATCAATACACGAGAAGCCTTAGGTGTAATCTTTATTAAATCTATCTGACTGATTGCATCAGCCGTTTGAGGCCAATAAACCATTCCTCCAGCTTCAACAAAACTGGGCGCGACCCCAGTTTGACTGACTCCAGTCATCTGAATTGTTTTTATTTCACGAATATATCTCCGACCACTCTCTAAAGCAGCCCATAGAACTAAAAAATCAACATCAACTCTCGCTGAAACCAATGAAGCGAGCGTCGCACCCATTCGCAAACCAAACAGACCCACCTTGGAGCACCCTGAAAGTTTTTTGACCTCGCTCATTGCTTGCTCAATACTCCAAAGCCAATGATCAAGGCGATTACCCTCATCATTAAAACCAGATGAGTCACCCGTACCATGATAATCAAACCGTATTGCAGGTATTCCCGCCAACGCAAAATAATCAGCCACATAACGCATTGAGCGGTAGGTGCTCATATACTCTACAGCGAGTGGGGGACATACAACCACTGCTGTATCAAGATTTTCAGTTGTGGCGTTTGTATGCAACCAGCCAATCAATTTCTTGCCATCTGGGCCAAAATAAAAGGGCGTACGAACGACTAAATCAGAATCAACCATTATATTTTGAAGCTTTCTCCCTGCATTATTTACTGTTTATTTATCTATTTAAATTACAATTTATGGCGACATCAGGGAAAAATAACTTTAACTCTAACATCTTCACTTATGTTTAAAGCACTCACATAACCTTTTGCAGGTTTTTGACCATCACCCACTCGAATGACCTCGACACTCTTTTTAATGCCAGGCATCAAATGAAAATAGTTATCATCTGGAATAAAACCGGGTATATCAACATTCACCGTATAAAGAAATTTTTCACATGACAAATTCAGCTGATACCTCTCTTTACCAGACTCAACCAACTCAGCAATAATTCCAGAGTTTTCCTCTAAACGAGGAACTTCTGCATTCGGAAAATAATATGCACTATTCAGTTCGCTCCCTTCTTTATTTGATAAGCGAACTGAAACAACGTTATGTTTTGATGGACCGAAATGATAAGAATATGTTGTATCGTAAAATGTATTAAGCAGCTGATCTAACCCTATAAGTCGCGTTGATCTTGCATCTACAACCACTTCCGTCTTCACATTAACAATAGTGACACTCGACTCATTCAGTAATGTCACCTCCAATTCACCTGTAAAATTTTGAGCCGTGTCATTGATCACATGCAGGTGCAAGCCATTGAGTGATTCATTGGTCATACATATAGAGATCGGCTGCCAGCAGCGTTTCAAGTAATAATAACAAGCTTTAGGTAAACCATTGCTATCAATGATTCCCCATCCGGCACCAGGTAAAAGATCTTTTAGAAACCAGACCAACCCTCCAGAGCAGTCACTATGATCACTGCGCCACTCGGCAAACACCTGTGACATCATTTCTCCAGAAACTATTTCGCTCAATGCCAGGTACTTATCATTGTCAAAACTGCGTAATTGCACAGGATCAACAGAAAACAGCTCTTTCAAATAATGGTCGCGTACATCTTCAAAATCCCATCCCGTCCCTGAATCACGGGGAACCCTCTCCTTCCATCGTGGATGATGGGTCACAGGAATTTGCCCCGCCAACACTGAGTTTCGTGTTTTGGCAACAGGCATATTGGAAAATCCAAGACACTCCGAAGTAAATTTTACATTATGCTGTCTCACCTCAGATACTGAGCACAGGTATGCCCCTACTCCATAATAGTGAGTCACTCCTGTGTCAGTATGAAAGGGCAAAGCCCCTCCTGAAGGTGTGGAAGTAACATAAGGAATACCAGGGTGGTGTGTACTACAAAGTTCCGGCAACTGTTTCAAGAAGAAATCATTTGACCAAGCGTCAGAATGCATTCCCAGCATGGCGGCCTGTTGCTCTATTTCACTATTACCACAATAGACTGCCAGGCAAACATATTGACGCAGACGTGCGAGAAGCTGATGCGCTTCAGTTTGAATAGATTCCCTGAAGTTGTCGTCGTCCACAGGATAATCCATATTTGCAAACATAAAATCCTGCCAAACCATGATTCCGAGCCGGTCACACAATTGATAAAAAGCATCTTGCTCATAAACCATCGTACCGCCCACACGAATCATGTTTGCACCTGCATCTCGCATTAGAGTTAGCGTATGCTCAAGTGCGCCCAAATCACCTGTTAAGGAGATAATATCATTAACAGTCCAGCATGCCCCTCTGCAAAAGATGTCTGTATTGTTTACCGTGAGACAAAACTCGTTTTCGGAGCGATCAATGCGCACCTCTTTAAAACCGATAGAGGAGAGTGCGTGTGATCTCTCTTTTTCTGCGACTTTGATGCGCAGTAGCGCCGGATACAGTGAAGGTTTGCCATGTGTATGAGGCCACCATAGCGTAACATCATCAATTTCAAGTGTTCCGTATAGACGACTCCCACCACTTTTTTTCTCAATGGTTAGCTGAACATTAATACCTCCGACTGAGAGCACAGCGTCCACTTTTCCTTCACTGTCATGATAAATATCACAAGAGAATTTGACAACTCCCGCACGCCCTTCAATTGATGGAGTGACCTCTATATTGATTGGCTCCAGGTGTTCGCTTAAAGATATTGTCTGCCACGGCCCTACAGGAGCAATTGGCGGTGTCCAACCAGGAATTCTGCCAAGCAAAGTGGTACGAAACCAACGCAACTGTTGCCGCTCGACCAGCTTTGTCTTCCAACGCGGACGAGGGCGGCGCTGAGACAGAGCCTTATTTAATGAGCGAAAACATATGTACAGTTCGTTCTTGGGCTGAATATATTTTGCAATATCAACTTGATAACTTAGAAACATATTATTGGATTCTAAAATCCGTTGCCCATTGAGCCAAACTTCACAAATCGTTGCCAATCCAGAAAAGTTTAAATAAACAGGCAACTGTTCTGATAAACCTGCTATATCAAATTTTTTCCTATACCAAAAATCGTAATCATCAAAATCAACCCGATCATCAAGTGACCATTGACATGCTCCAGCCAAGGACTGCGCAACGGTTCCAGGCACACAAGCCGTCAGCCAATTGAGTTTTTGGTTTATTAGATCAGAAGGTACCAAACACATGTCGGGTTCAGATTGAGTGAGAAACCAGTCATCGACAAGTTGAATCATTCCATTTAACTCTCTACATCATAGCCTATAAAAATTTAGTGGTTAGCTGATCCATTGCTAAGTCCCAGTGTTCAGCCATCGCATCAACTGGAGCAAGATTAAGCGGTTTCTTACGGCTCATTGCACGTGCCAACTGAAATTGATAAAACTTGGATGTTTCAGAGATAGACTTAATATTTTCCCTAGCCTCCACCAAGCCAGTGACACCTTGCTGGGATAGCCACTCCAAATAAGTAGCCGCTAATTCATAACAAGCACCAAACTGCCTGAATGTCGTAAATGAATATTGATGGAATGTATCAATATTTTCATGCATCAACCATTTCAAATCTTCTTCAAACCTTTTCTTGAAACTAAAAAAAGGATTGCTCTCTGGTAATAGTCTTAACTGTTTTTTTAATAGTTTCAGAGAAACATCAAGCGTCTGGGAAGCATCCAGTTTATTGACGCGCCGCTGCTTTGCAATTTCTACGTAAGGCGATAACACGGCGGGATCCTGCTCACCACGCAAGCGAAATACATCAATAAAATCATCGCCCGACAAATAGTAGTATCCTTGGCCATGAAAATAACCAATATGTTGTTTTTCCACATCAATTTTAATAATGGCGACTGTCGATTTAACATGCGCTATCTTATAAGCCGTTCCGGCTGTATCGGGCAAATAATAAGAGTCCAGCTCAACCAATACGGGTTTTCCTAGAGCCACTTGTTGTTCAATATGTTGAACCAGAGGCTGCCAGATCGCAAGCTCCTGAACATCTATTCCATAGAGATCATATAAATCAGCCAAAGGAAACTTAAAGAAAGTCCATTGATCGCCTTCAAAATCAATCGCCAGGGTATAAGGCATCGCAGCAATCGGTTCATATTCTAATGCATGCAATAATTCAATCCAGATATCAACATAACAGTTGGTTTCAGCCCAGTCTCTTTCCTGAACATGAATACGATGACGACAGTAAGTTTCTGGGGTTAGAGAAATTATCTGATGCATTACATTTCCAATAGCCCCCGAACCTCAAGGGGCCATTTTTCAGCATCAAAACCGTGTTTTTTGAACATTGCAAGCGTAATACGCTCCAGGCCAAAGCCAACACATGCAGTATGAGCAAACGCTCCATCAGGTGTTTTAATACTAAACTCTTGACCAAAATGATCAAGGTGGTAATTACAGGATGCAATAGCGGTTAATTTTTCTGTCGATGCGATGGGCGCTACAAGCTCATACTTAAGCTCTTGCTCTTTTTGCGTTGCAGCCATCACTCGTCCTCCTCGACCAAAGAATGGGTCATTTGCAACAACAGGCTTCACATCCAACCCGAGTGCACATAACATCTCTTCTCCACGTTTCAACCAATAATCCCGATGAGCATGTGCCTGCTCAGGCGTGCCAAGACGAACATACTCTCTCTGTCGAAAAATTTGCATACGAGCAGGGTCTGGTGACGGCTCATGCCGAAAAACAAAAGCTCTAAGGTCAACCAGTCGACCCTCTTCAGGCAATATAGTATTTGCAGCGGTTGGGTACAATGGGTAACACGCAGCGGGCACCATCATCACCTCTGTGGGGTCTAACTCTTCTGCCCAGTTCTCTGCATCTTCCTGCTTTTGTACCAACCTGAGATGATCCTTTTCGGTTCCCTTGAAAGAGTGAACCGACCCCATCAAGTCAGGGAATGTTTTAATATGATCAGTAGATAGATAGGTATTTCTACTGATTATTGGAGGGAAGCGTACGACCTCCGGCTCCAAATGGTGACCCATGCGGGTAACATAACCTTCAAAAGCTTCAACAACAGCCTCAAAATCGCCACTCAGGCCGTACACACCAGGCACACCCGACGAAAGTAATAACCCAGCCTCTAATAATTGTTGCCGATAAAAATTATAAGCTTCATCCAGAGAATCATGAGACAAACACACTTATTCATCTCCTTTATGCATCAGAAGCAACGTCGAGTTATGCAGTAAAATACGATCATTATTCACCATCAGCGCAGCCCCATAAGCATCACGCAACTGACGACATAAACTGGTTTTTGAATCATTGCGATAACTTGAAATTCCGCAAATAAACATAGCCTTGCCAACAATATCAACAACTAACTGAGAGCTCGCCACTTTTAGATTATTTGTACGAATTCCAAACCCAAAATTAGTAAAGGCTTCGGCATCCCCCTCATTTAACATTTTAAGGTAGTTAGTTGCCGCCACATCGACATTATTTCGCATTGTCTGCAATACACACTCAACCTCCCCCAGTCGAATGGCTGATATAGGTGGCATATCCAAATTTCGCTTAGCCTCACGTTTAACAAACTGCTGTGCCAGATTAACAGCATCGCCTGCAATTCCCACCCATAATGCACTCCACGTAATGTGTGCAAAAGGGTGCATCGTCTGGCTCAGAATATCCGCAAATGGGGTCGGTAAAATTTGTTCATTTTCACCTTTTGCCGTCACAGTAAAACCAGAACTGCAAGTGCCACGAAACCCTAAAGTATCCCAACCTGAAATTTGTTCCAGCTCATATTGCCCTTTATTCAATAAAACATGAACTTGATCACTTTTTGCCGCTTGAGGATTACGACGTGCCGTAATAATCAAGTCATCGGCATCAATTCCGTACGATATTACTGGGGCTTTTTTAACTAACTTGAAAGATGACCCGCTGCTTTCAACTGCACAAATACTCGAACGTAAATCCCCACCCACTCCTGTTTCAGTGGTGGCTGAGGCAATAAGCCTTTGTTCACTTGATAATTTTTTTAAGTAGGATTTGAAGTAATCTGACCCACCCGAATTATGAAGAATACAAGCGACCTGGATTTTATGCATTGCGTAAATCATTGCGGTCGAACCACAATAATGACCCAATACTTCACAAATTTTAGTAATTTGTACAATGTCGAGCCCCATTCCACCCATACTTTCAGGTAGATAAGCACTCAGCAGTCTTAAATCTTTCAGCGCATCAAAGCTTTCTTTAGGAAATCGAGCCTTTTCATCGACATCATGAGCATTTGGCGCAATAACATCTTTACCAATTCGCTTAACCTCTAAAACTAACTTCTTAAATTTCATAGAGTTCAGTGATTCATGATTGAACATTTTTTATCCCTTTACAATTATAAAGATTTTCTACCCTCGGAGAGTAGCGAAATCAGGCGGTTTGTTTGAAAAATCCGCTAAGTGCTTTCAAATGGTGCAGGGGCATTTATTCCTGTAGTTCATCGACAGCATCAACAATCGCTTCAATACTACCAAAGGTTTTTCGACCCAGCATTGAGTCTGGAAATTCTATATCAAACTCCTCTTCTATAGCTAACATCAAACTCACCGTAGCTAATGAGGTTAAACCTGCATGATATAAATCACTATGGTCTTGCAATTCATCTGCAGGCTTAGTGAGCCTGCCATGTGTATCCAGTATTTTTCTTATCGTCGAAGAAGTCATTAGAGTACCAAAAATTTTATAACAATTATATAAATAGTAGAACATAAGTTAAACGTGCAAAAGTGATGCCAGCTAGACTTATATTCTACCCTCCCTTCTTATTGTATGGCTATACGTAATCTCACGGAGTTTTGATCAGCGTAGCTTCCAATCATACAGAAGTACTTTATACAAAGTACCTGAAGCCGATGATTTTTTATCGGTCTGACTGACAAAATATTAAAAAATAAATTTTCTACGCCAGTGTAGCGTCCTAATCTAACCTGATTATCATATATTTCTTCATCAGGCTTTACCTGACAAACCGTTTCGAGTTTTTATTGTTCTTACTGGTATTGTTAAATTAAATATATCGAAATCTCTATGTGGGAACCAGGATTTAGGTCTTGTTTTCATCCACCCCGTTTCGTGAACTTCCCTGCTCAGGTACAATTAGATTTTTATTGCTCTAAAATATCAATTTATTCAATTTAATTATGACTATTGGAACACTCTACATTATCTCTGCTCCATCAGGGGCAGGTAAAACGAGCTTAGTAAAAGCGCTCACTGAGTCAACGGACTCAATATCTGTTTCCATATCACACACCACACGGAGCCCACGTCCAGGCGAAAAAGATGGCGTTAACTATTTGTTTACTTCTATTGAGCAATTTAAAGCCATACTCGAACAAGATGGTTTTTTAGAACACGCCCAAGTATTTGATAATTATTATGGTACTTCGACTAAAACTGTCCAGGAAGTACTTAATAAAGGTGAAGATTTGATTCTTGAAATTGATTGGCAAGGTGCGCAGCAAGTGCGTCACACTCTTCCAAAAAGTGTCAGCATCTCAATTCTCCCACCCTCTAAATCTATTTTAGAACAACGCCTACGAGGGCGTGGCCAGGATAGTGAAGAGATCATAGCCAAGCGCATGTCTTCTGCCATTGATGAGATGTCACACTTTTGTGAGTCTGACTACGTTATTATTAATGACGATTTTTCAACCGCTTTAGAAGACCTTAAAGCAATTATTAGAGCCAGGCGACTCAGATTAGAACAACAGCAAAATGCTCAAGTGAACACTATTACTGCTTTATTAGAAAAATGATCAGCCTGTGACTTTTTGGTTACAAGTGAAATAATATGCTGAAACGACAAAAATTCATTTTTCTCACTTTGATATTGGCATGGCCACAGCTAACAAGTGCCGAGTGGCTCAGCCGAGAAGAGTCCATTATGGGCACAGTGGTTCAAGTAGAATTGTGGCATGACCAAAAAGAGCAAGCTCACCAAGCTATTCAGGCGGTGATTGATGAGATGCATCGCATCGACCGCTTAATGAGTCCTTATAAACCTGATAGTGAACTGTCAAAGATTAACAACCTGGCGGGCAGGCAAACCGTTGTCATCAGCGACGAAATGATGAACCTTATACAACGTTCGCTACAGTTCTCTGAACGTACACAAGGTGCATTTGATATCACATTTGCCAGTGTCGGTAACTTATATGACTACCGCAACAAAATTAAACCTGAACCATCCAGACTATCTAACAAACTACCTGCAATTAATTATCGTCACATTAAAATCGACCCAGCAAAAAAAACAATTTACTTCAACCAAAAATATGTACAAATTGATTTGGGCGGCATAGCCAAAGGTTATGCTGTGGATCGTGCCATTACACTGCTATCAGATAGAGGTATTACTTCAGCTATAGTCACGGCTGGCGGTGATAGCCGTATACTCGGTGATAAGCGAGGGCGACCCTGGATGGTCGGTATCCGTGACCCTCGCAACAAACAAGAGCTTGTCGCAGCTCTGCCTATGACAGATGCTGCAATTTCGACTTCTGGAGATTATGAGCGATATTTTGAAAGTGACGGTATCCGCTACCATCACATTATCAGCCCTAAGACAGGAGAATCCATCCGCTCAACCCGTAGCGTTACAGTTATCGGCACAAACACCACTACGACCGACGCACTATCGACAAGCATATTTGTTTTGGGACAAATAAAAGGCATGAAACTTATCGAATCAACTCCTGAAGTTGAAGCGATTATTATTGATAAGGCGGGAATCATGTATTATTCGAAAGGGCTACAGAAAAATTCACACTGACCTAGGACACTTTATTATGAATCCTTCACCCACTTTACATTGGTCTTCAGCCGCACTGACCCATATTGGCAATGTTCGAAAAATTAATGAAGATGCCTGTTTGAACAGGCCTGACATGGGTATTTGGGTGGTCGCTGATGGAATGGGTGGGCATAATGCAGGGGATTTTGCCAGTTACACCATTGTAAAAAACATGGGCGTACTCAACAAATCAAGCAGCCTGGAAGAGTTCATGAACCACGCTGATAGCCGCCTTCAGCTAGTCAATAGTTACCTCATTCAAGAGTCAGCAAAACAAGGCAACGACAACGTTATTGGCAGCACTATTGTTGCGCTGCTTGCTCATGGCAAGCAAGCTGGCTGCTTATGGGCGGGCGATAGCAGAGCTTACTTATGTCGAAATGGAGAGATTCAGCAGCTCACCAAAGATCATAGCCTGGTTGAGCAACAAATTGAGCAAGGGATATTGCGCCGTGAAGATGCTGAAAAAAGCCCTGTAACAAATGTAATTACACGTGCCGTTGGTGCAGAAACACCACTAAAGCTTGACTCCATCACATTCAACCTTACTCTCGGAGATGCAATTTTATTGTGTAGTGATGGGCTTTATAGGGATATTAGCAACAGCGAATTCCACGCAATTTTAACTGAAAAAAATTGCGAAGATGCCGCTCAAGCACTTATTGATTTAGCGCTTAAGCGAGGAGCAAAGGATAACATCACAGCGATAACCATAAAGATTCAAGAGTAATATGATTCATAATTCGCCACCAAACTCTAAAAACTTGGAAAAAAAGATTGGAGTAGGCACAACACTTCAGAATCGCTTTGTTCTAGAACAAACAATTGCCAGCGGTGGCATGGGTGTTGTTTACAAAGCACGGGATTTACGTAAAGAAGAAGCACAGGATAGAGAGCCTTATGTTGCAATTAAAGTGCTCACGGAAAATTTCAAGCAACATCCTGATGCTCTGATTTCACTGCAAAGAGAGTCCAAAAAAGCGCAAAAACTAGCACACCCCAACATTGTAACTGTTTACGACTTTGATCGGGATGGTGACACTGTATTTATGACTATGGAGTATCTGGAAGGCCAATCTCTTGCAAAGTTCAACAAAACCATCACACCTAAAGGACTTCCTGTAGAAAAGGTACTCTCCATTATTAATGGCATAGGAGAAGGACTAACCTATGCACATAAACAACACATTGTGCACTCAGACATAAAACCTGGCAATATTTTTATCACGCACGACGGCATAATCAAACTGCTCGACTTCGGTATCGCACGAGCCTTCAAACAAGCAGGCTCAACATCACAAGACAAAACCCTTTTTAACTTTAGTGAAAATTCAGGGGTAATCACAAAGTCTAATGACACCACAATATTCGATCCCAGCAGCCTTGGCGCTCTTACACCCGCTTATGCGAGTTGTGAAATGCTAGAAGGGTTAGATCCAGATCCACGTGATGATATTTATGCTGTTGCCTGCATCACTTATGAACTGTTAACAGGACGACACCCATTTAACAAGCTATCATCTACTCAAGCACGCGATCAAAAATTCAAACCCATACAGCCCGCTAATTTCACCAGAGAACAATGGAAAGGGCTTTTACATGGGTTAGCATTCAACCGAAACAGCCGCACACCCAGCGTCATGCAATTTATCGAAAGTATCGCACCCCACTCTTACAGGCCGCAAATAATCCGTGGAATTATTGCAAGCGCTGGGCTCGCACTATTAGCCATTACAAGCTTCAGTTATTTCAACGACCCCTCACTAGAGAGCACCGAGGCTATTTCAATAAAAAAAGAGATAAGACCAGCAATACTGACACCAAAAGAACAAGAAAGAATCAACACACTCATCGAAAATGCAGAGGTTAATTTACTTGTTGGACGACTCATTGAGCCACCTGAAAGCAATGCTTCAGATTCCTATAAAAATATATTAAAGCTCCAACCCGGAAATAAAGAGGCACAGAAAGGTCTGGAAAAAATTTCTGGGCAATACCTTAAACAAGCCCTATATTTTTTTAATAATGGTGATATAACACAAGCAAATATACACTTACAAACTGGCTTGCACGTCTCACCTAATAATCAAGGGTTATTAGCGCTTAAAAAAAAATTATCTGGCGCACAACCATTGGAAAAGAAAGAAACGAAGAATGAATAAAGCGTAAGGCAAATCACTCTAAAAAAGGTCGGTAAAGAGAGAGTAACTGGGTGTGATATAGAAGTTCTTGAAGCAGACGAAGCAAGAATTTTAGCCAAAAAGAAGCCCCTGCTGAGAGTATTGATCACGACATCGGTGATGTCAATGATAAATACCTCAGCAAGGGCCGGAGTATAAATGTCTGGCAGTGACCTACTTTCACATGGGAAA